>PUNC01000228.1 GCA_003551625.1 PVC group bacterium
GAAAGGACGCAAAGCGCATAGAGCATAGGGCATGGCGTCAATCCGCCTTCGTTTGAAAACTACGGCGGACACCGTCGAAATCGGGATCGAAATCGCTATCGAAATCGAAATCGTTTAACTAATAACGGACAGGCTTGGATTAATTAACTACGAAATACACGAAATGCTCCGTCCTTCGGTAAACTCAGGATCTGCGACACCCTTGGCCCCTATTTTTAAACTACGAATCACACCCGCCCTCCATTACTCAGTTCAGGAGAGGCGGGCAAGCAGAGACGCGGAGACGCTGGGGTTAAATTTGCTCCGCACCCGATCCCCCCGATTTTTGACGGGATAACAGGATCGACCGGATGTAATTGCTTCGCTATCGAATTACTGATTACTGAAATCTAGAATCTCAAATTTTACCCGCCGGGTAATAGGCGGGCTGGAATCTGTTTTACGAACCTTGAACCTTCTTTAATAAGGAGCTTTCGGTGAGCAGAAAGAAAATAGTCTTTTACCTGATCCTGGCGGGGGTGGCGGCGTTGACCGCGGCCTTCTCCATCCGCGCCTATCTCAGACGGGCCCGGCGGGAGATTCCGCCTTCGATCGAGATGATCCAGCAGGAAGAAGGCTACCCGGTGACGGTCGCCCTGCCCCGGGAAAAAACGCTCGAAAAAACCCTCGAGGTCGACGGGACCGTGACGGCCGCGCGCCGGGCCGAGATCACGCCGCGGATCGAGCAGATCATCCGAAAGATTAACGTGGACGTCGGCGATCTGGTCGAACGGGGCGAGCTCCTGGTGGAGTTGGAAAGCGAAACCATCGAAGCCGCCCGGGAGGCGCGGCGGACCGCCCGGGACGAGGCCGAGATGAACCTCCGCCGGGCCGAATCCCTTTTCGCTTCCGGGGCGATTCCCCGCCAGCAGCTCGACCAGGCCCGCAGCGCCGCCGAGACGGCCCGGGCGCATTACCTTGAAAGCCGACAGGCCTTCGACGACACCCGAATCACCGCGCCGTTCTCCGGCCTGATCTCCCGGCGCTTCCAGGAACCGGGGGAGCTGTCTTCGAAAGTCCGGCCCGTTTTGGCCCTGGTCTCCCTGGACGAGCTTGAACTCCACTGCCCGGTCTCCGAGATCGCCATCCTCGGGGTGCGGTCCGGGATGAAGGCCCGGGTGGAGCTGGACGCCTATCCCGGAGAGATCCTGGACTCCGCGGTCAAAACGATCAGCCCGACGGCGGAAGAGATCAGCCGGCTCTTCCAGGTCAAGCTCACCCTCCCCGACGGCATCGACTGGCTGCGGCCGGGAATGTACGGGCGGGGGGTGATCGTGACGGGGAGCATTCCGGACGCGATGGTCATTCCCCAGGAGGCCCTGATCGACAATGACGACGGTGAGGCCGGCGTCTACCGGGTCTGCGACGAGGAGGACCGGGCCCTTTTTCAAAAAGTGGAGACCGGCCTGGCCCGGGACGGCGAGGTCCAGATAATCTCCGGCCTGGACTACGAATGCCCGGTGGTGATCCGGGGCCAGGAGCGTCTTTCTCACGGTGTCCGGGTCCAGGTGGTTGAATAGGGATTGCTTCACCCGGCGAACTAAAACAAACCCGGATGATGGTTAATCCGGTTTAAGTAAAGGCGAATACGAACCATGTTCTTATCCGATCTGGCGGTAAAACGGCCGGTCCTGGCGACCGTAATCATCCTCATCTTCGCCGTGCTCGGGCTGGTGGGATATCTCGGCCTCCCGATCAACCTTTTCCCCGAGGTGGAATTCCCGATGGTGACGGTCACCACGACCTACCTGGGGGCGGGGCCGCGGGAGATCGAAACCCTGATCAACATCCCGATGGAAGACGAGCTGGGAACGCTGGCCGGACTGAGAAACATCCGCACCATCGCCCAGGAAGGCGTCTCCTTCATTATGCTGGAGTTCGAACTCGGCACCGATGTCGATGTCGCCGCCGCCGACACCCGCGACAGCGTGGCCCTGGTCGAGCCCCAGCTCCCCGACGAGGCCGACCGGCCCCTGATCCAGAAATTCGACATCGGTGCCATGCCGGTCCTCAGCCTGGCGGTAACCGGGGACCGCCCGGCGGCGGACCTTTACCTCCTGGCCGACACCCGGATCCGGCCCGAGTTCGCCCGGATCCCCGGAGTCGCTTCCGCCGAGCTGGTGGGCGGCCAGGAAAGGGAGATCCGGGTCTCCCTGGATAAAAGGCGCCTCCACGCCTACCGCCTCTCGCCCGAAGACGTGGCCCGGGCGGTGGAGGCCGCCAACCTGGAGCTGCCCGCCGGGAGGATCACCCAGGAGCGGACCGAGTACACCGTCCGGCTGGCGGGCAAGATCGACCGGGTGGAGTATATCGAAGAGATCCAGCTGGCGGCTCCCGACGGCCGCCTGGTCCGGATCGGAGACCTGGGAAAAGTCGCCGACACCGTTCAGGAAGTGCGGGAGCTGGCGCGATTCGACGGGAATCCCTCGCTGGGGCTGCTCATCCGCAAGCGCGCCGACGCCAACACGCTGGAGATCTCCCGCCGGGCCCGCCAACTGATCGGCGAGCTGGAAGGCCGGCTTCCCCCCGACATCCGGATCGACGTCTCCATGGACTCTTCCATCTTCATCGAGGGATCGATCCGGGAGGTCTGGTCCAACATCGGCGCCGCCATCATCCTGACCACGATCTGCCTCTTCATTTTCCTCCACGACTTCAAGAGCACCCTGATCGTCGCCCTGGCCATGCCCACCAGCATCGTCTCCACCTTCCTGCTCCTATACCTGGCCGGTTACTCGATCAATATTATGACCATGCTCGGCCTGGCGCTCTCGGTCGGGGTGCTGGTCAACAATTCGATCCTGGTGCTGGAGAACATCTACCGCTATATCCAGACCGGCAGCGATTCCCAAACCGCCGCCCGCCAGGGGACCGCCGAGATCGCGCCCGCCGTCGCCAGCACCGCCCTGACCAACATCGTGGTCTTCGTCCCGATCGCGTTTATGGCCGGCATCGTCGGCCAGTTCTTCCGCGAGTTCGCGATGGCCGTCGTCTTCGCCACCATCTTCTCCCTCTTCATCTCCTACACTCTCACCCCGATGATGGGATTCAAGCTGCTCAAGAATACCGAAGCCCTGAAAAACAAGCGCCGCCTATTCCGGGCCTGGGACCGTTTCTACATCTCCCTCTCCCACAGCTACGGCGACTTCGTCCGGGGCAAGCTCCTCCGCCGCAAGGGGCTGGTAATCGTGATCACGATTCTGCTCTTTGTCGCCTCCACCTTCCTGCTGCCGTTGATCGGCTTCGAATTCTTCCCCCGCACGGACGAGGGCTCGTTCCGGGTGACCATCGAGACCCCGGTGGGGACCTCCCTGGAGGTAACCGACGCCGTCACCCGCCGGGTCGAAGCGATCATCGACGAACTGCCCGAGCGGGACAGAGTCTTTGCCACCGTCGGGCGGCTTTCCCGGCAGATGGGAGGAACCACCCAGGGGGTCAACCGGGCCGAGGTCAACGTCGACCTGGTCGACCAGGATCTGCGGGACCGCACCACCGCCGAAATCATAAACAGCCTCCGTCCCCGGCTGGCCCGGGTTCCCGGGGCGACTTTTACAGTTTTTGAAGTCCAGCAGGCCGGCGGCGGGGGGGGGGAGGCGCCGATCCAGATCGAGATCCGCGGCGACGACACCGACATTCTCAACGATCTGGCCGACGAGGTCATCGCCCTGGCCCGGGCCATCCCGGCCGCCGCCGACGTGCAGAAGGATTGGCGGCTGGGGCTGCCGGAGATCTGGGTCGTGCCCGACCGGCGGCGGGCCGAACGGCACGGGATCACGGTGGGCGAGATCGCCCAGGCCCTGCGGACCTCCCTGACCGGCCGGGTGGCCTCCACCTTCCGCGACCGGGACGACGAGTTCGACATCCGGGTCCAATTCGCCGACGGCGACCGGGCCTTCCGGGAGCAGATCGGCGACATTCACTTCCTCGACCGGGAAAAGAACCTCATTCCCCTGCCCTCCCTGGCCCGGGTGGAATACCGGCAGGGGCCGACCGTGATCAGCCGCCGGGACCGGCAGCGAATGGTGACGGTTTCGGCCAACGTCCTGCGGGGGGTGGCCAGCGTCGGAGAGGTTTACCGGGAACTTGACGGCCGGATCTCCCGCGAAATCGACTTCCCCGACGGTTACGACTACCTGTTCACCGGCGAGGTCGAAAGGATCCAGGAAGACTTCCGCGAGATCTTCATCGCCCTGGGAATGGCCACCGTCCTCACTTTCCTGCTCCTGGCCGGGATCCTGGAATCCTGGCGGTATCCGGTGATGATAATGCTCTCGCTGCCGCTGGCCACGATCACCGTCTTCCTCATCCTCTTCATAACCGGGACCACCGGCAACATCTTCTCCCTGATGGCGATGGTCACCCTGGTCGGGCTGGTGATCAATAACGCGATCGTGGTCGTCGATTACGCCAATCAGCTGGTCCGAGGGGGGAAATCCGTCGAGGACGCCCTGGTCACGTCCTGCGTGGTCCGGCTCCGGCCGATCCTGATGGCCAACCTGACCACCGTTATCGCCTGGATACCGCTGGCGCTGGGGATGGGCGTGGGCGGGGGCCTGCGCTCGCCGATGGCGGTCGTCTCGATCGGGGGAATGATCGGCGGCGGATTTTTGACCCTCTTCGTCGTGCCCCCGCTCTATATGATCTTCTCCGGCCGAAAAGCCCGAGCCTGAACCCGTCTTCCCGGGCAAACCGGCCCTTCCTAATGAAACTTTTTTGCCAGGCAAAAAAGTTTCATTAGGAGGACGGCGTCAGGCGGGGGCTTCCATTTTTTCCCGGGCGAGACCGAAACGGCCGATAATGTAGAAGGTCATCAGGCGGTACTGGATGTCCTCGATCGTCCTGGAGAGCGCGAACGCTTCTTCCATCCTGCCCGACTCCAGGTATTTACCCGCGATCAGCGCCAGCTTGC
>PUNC01000041.1 GCA_003551625.1 PVC group bacterium
GGCGACTCCGGCAACGCCTCTCGTTTCTTTAAGTCAATAATCTACCAAGCAAAGGCAAGTAAGAGTGAAAGGAATAAGGGGTGTGAGGGGTTGGAGGAGAAGCGTGATACAGATAGGCAAAATGACTCAATCGCTTTATCTAATCGCCCACATAATAAAACTAATCTGAAAAACAACCATCCCACCGTCAAACCAGTCGCCCTTATGGAATACCTAATTAAAATGGTAACTCCCAAAGGCGGAACGGTATTAGACCCATTTATGGGCAGTGGAACGACGGGTGTAGCGTGCAAGAATCTTAATCGAAATTTCATCGGAATAGAGCTTGACCCAGAGTATTTTAAGATAGCAGAGAAGCGAATAAAGAGAAAAACAATGCAAAAATTTTTCTAAAGGAGTGTATAATGTTAACAGTTACTAAAAAATTCAGTTTTTGTTATGGACATCATCTGCCTGATTACGACGGCAAATGCGCGACTTATCACGGGCATAATAGTGAAGTTGAAGTGGAGGTTGCAGAGATCCCGGATGAGATATGGGAACAAGACGGGTTTTTGAAAACTTATCCAAGTATGACTATCGATTTCACTGTCATAAAAGCGTATGTTAAGCCAATTATAGATGAGTTAGACCACAAAAACTTGAATGATATTTTTGCCCATCCGACAGCGGAAACTATTACAGAACATATAGTAAACAAGATCAAGGCGATTAACCGGGCATTTGAATTGAGTCTTTTTCGAGTCCGTGTAACTGAAACACCGACAAGCTGGGCAGAATGGAAAAGGGATTATTAAGATGGAGAACCCAGATCTGGTTTTTGTTATAAACGGGAAATATCTTTTTGCTATTGCGGGGGAAGAATATAGTGATAGGGATGAGGCGATCTTTAAGATGCTTCGTGTTATTAGAAAACGCCTCGAAACGAGAAAGAAAATTTCTCCTCGACCATTTAATACAGATATAACGAAAATAGAGATATACGATTCTCTTTAAGCAGAAAAGGTAGGAATATTAAAATAATAGGAGTTATAGAATGGGCGGATTGAATGTGAATGAAATATACGAGAGTATCAGTGGCGAAGCAGGGATGTTTCCTCAGGGGAGCTGGTGTACTTTTGTTCGACTTCAAGGATGTAATCTGCTCTGCTCTTGGTGTGATACAGAACGAGCCCAGCTACTGGTCGAAAATACGAAGCTCTATGATGTAGAAGATATAGTTAAAAAATGTAATACAGATAGGGTTCTAATCACAGGTGGAGAACCGCTGATACAGCGGAACGTAACCGAATTAATAATTGCCCTTCGCGAGGCGGGGAAAGATGTGCAAGTGGAAACGAATGGTACAATTCCTCTCCCAATGATGCAGATAAATCGCAGTATCGGTCGTTTGTGCTGGGTGATCGATTATAAGACGCCGAGTTCCGGTATGGCGCTTTCTTCTCTGCCTTGGGAGAATTTCACTACAATAATTGAGGAAAACGTGTATTACAAGTTTGTCATATTTGATAACGCAGATCTGCGTTTTTTTGCTGAAAGAGCCGAATTATTATTAGAACATACGAAGGGTGCGATGTTAATTATCAGTCCGGCCGGGGCTAATAAATCAATAATGAAAGAGTGTTTGCAATACATAGAAGCAAAGGTTCCGGGTGTGTTATCCAAGACAATTTTTTCTCTACAATTACATAAAATAATTGATATGCCCTAATTCATTTGAAAAAGATAAAAACGGAATTGTATAATACAGTGACAGAAGAAATAAAAGGAGGAATCGAAAATGGAAAACGAAGTAACATTAAAAAGGAAAAAGTTAGTAGAAGTGGCAAAGGACATTAATCAGAAATTGGGATTAGAGCCACAAATTCCCACCAGCTCCGCTACAAAAGTAGCAGACCTGAAAAAGCTGATTGCCCAAGCCGGTAAAGAAGCGGTCGACCCGCTTGATCCGCTTAACGTCAATACTTGGGTTGTTCTTTCTGCATTGGGAGCAAATCCAAGGGTGGATGAAGACGAAAAGGTAGCTGAAACGGAAGAAAAAGCAGTTGAGGAAGTGGTTGAAGAAGTGGAAGCGGAAAAAGCGGAAGCTGAAAAAGCGGAAGAAGAATACTATGGAAAAGACAAAATTAAGACAAAAGAAGGAAAGCCTTCTCAGGTACAATTCATCATAACTGAATTGAAAGCTACTACGCCCTCTGATGAATTAATCAAAAAATTAGCCTCCGCTTTCGAAAAGAAAGAAAGCTGGGCTCGTTCCAGATTGGCAACATATGAGAAAGCGTATGGAAAAAGAGGCGAACGGGATGGAAGAGTATAATCATGCAGGTTATTGCAATTGACCTCGATGGGACAGCTTTACAATATCCCAATGAAGTCAATAACTTATTTGAAAATCCAAATAATTTTATTGTTATTTATACAGCCCGTAGTTCTAATATAAGAACACAAACAGAAAAAGAACTACGGGCTGTCGGTGTTAAATATCATGCTTTAATTATGGAAAAAGTAAGAGCAGATATTTATATAGATGATAAAAATGCAGGAGGATTAAGATGGGTAAAAAATTAATGTTTAGTGCTGGTATGGATTCTTATATTCTTAAACATGTATATAAGATTCCTGACCGTGATTGTGTATTTGTGCACATGGGAACAAAAGAAAATGAAATAGAATTACAAAAAATAAATAAATATTTTCCACGCACACAAATAATATACATGCCAGTACTTAATGATTTTGCTTTGCCAAACTATATTATTCCATTCCGGAATTCATTTCTTGTTTTGATAACAGCACAATTTGGAAATGACATATATTGCGCATTTACCGCAGGGGATACAACAAGAGACAAAGATTTTGTATTCAAAGCCCAGATGGAAGGACTATTAAATTATTTCGCGGGTATTCCAGAAAAAGTCAATATATCAGGTCCGTATACAGTAACAATGCCTTTTAAGCAATTAACCAAGACAGAAATAGTGGCTTTATATTTAAAAAGAAAGGGGACAGTTGAGCATTTATTAACTCATTCTGTGAGTTGCTATGAAGCTATAGATTGTGGAAAATGTCGGTCTTGTCTTCGTAAATTCATAGCTCTTAAAATGAATGGATATGACACAAAAAATCATTTTCAAAATAATCCTTATTTACATTTATTAGAATTTTTAAATGAAAGCAGAAAAAAGGGACGAGGAAAAGAAGTACAGGAAATTGAAAAATGTCTTGATTGTAGGGCATAAGAGAAGATATGAGATAATTTGAAATAAAACATAAAATAAAAGGGTAAATATGACAAATTTATTAAAAGACAATATCCGCAAACAATTACAAGCTATTGGAGAAGACCCGGATAGAGAAGGACTATTAGATACGCCTGCCCGTATTCTTCGATCTTGGAAAGAATTGTATGCTGGATACAATCAGAATCCGGAATCCATGTTGACTACCTTCTCTGCGGATGGATATAACGAAATCATTTTATCAAAGAATATAGAAATGTATTCTATGTGCGAACATCATATGTTGCCTTTTTTTGGAAAGGCACATATTGCTTATATTCCAAGAGAAAAGGTTATTGGTATTTCAAAATTAGCCCGCCTTCTTGATATATATGCCCGTCGATTACAAATTCAAGAAAGAATTGGAGAACAGGTTACATCCACCATAATGAAATATCTACAGCCGACGGGAGTAGCTTGTATAATAGAAGCGCAACATTTATGTATGATGATGCGGGGATGCACGAAACAGAATTCCACAATGGTGACTTCCAGTTTGAAAGGCGCCTTTATGACAAATTCTGAAGCGCGGGCGGAATTGATGCGGTTAATAAAATGAGTGAAATCCTAATTCTAAGGAGAGAGAATACTTTGAGACACAAACTTGTATTAAAACTATATTTACTCTTTACTACGAGCATATTTTCGCTGTTCTACAGCGTTTTTATAGTATTGCAGAGAGGAAGATAAATGAGAATTTTTCTTGCTGGTACTTCCGTTTCTTCTCCAGAAGAGGAAATAAAATTACAAAACTTATTCAAACAAGGATATAAATTACATTCTTATTACCACATACCTTTGTTTGAAGAAAAATGGTGGAAAATGAATACAAAAAATAAAGTGCGTCTTTTTTTAGATAGTGGGGCATTTTCGGCGTTGACTCAAGGAGTGGAAATTAATATACAAGAATACATTGCTTTTATCAAAGAACATATTGACATCATTGACGTATATGCAAATCTCGATTTTATTGGCACAATAGGGAAACGACCGAATAAAGAAACGGCAGAAATAACATTAAAAAATCAAATTATAATGGAATCTGCTGGACTCAATCCTCTTCCTGTCTTTCATTATGGGGAGCCCCTTTCTTTTTTAGAATATTATGTAAAAAATTATTCTTATGTTGCCCTTGGTGGAACGGTGGGAATACCGAAAGTCAAACAAACGCCATGGTTTGAGCGATGTTTTTCAGACTATATATGCGACAGTAACGGATATCCAAAAGTTAAAATACATGGATTCGGTTTGACCTCTTTAAAATTAATGTTACGATATCCATGGTATTCGGTGGATAGTACCTCTTGGGTGGTAACGGGCAGACTCGGTTCAATATTTGTACCCATATTTAAAAATGGTAAATGGATATACGATGAAAATTCATGGAAAATTTCTGTTAGTACTCAATCTCCGAATCTGAAAGAAGCGGGACAACATATTGATACTCTTCCTCCTACTCAAAGGGAAATTATTCTTGATTATATTCATGAGAAAGGATACAAGTTAGGAAAATCTGAATTTCGCATGGAATTGCAGACATATAAATTGCAAGAAAATGAAAAATGGGCACAAAAGAAACCGAAGGATAAACAGGAAAAAAGAAGAGTACAAAAAATAATAGAACC
>PUNC01000037.1 GCA_003551625.1 PVC group bacterium
AGAGCATAATGCCGAACAACGTATGTCCGATTGGGGTCAGGCAAATAAGGGGACAGTCCGCGCATATACGCAAAATCTATTTCGAGCTTAAATATTCCCTTGTTATATGCGCATCATCTTACTTATTATCCAGTTAGTTAGTGTCTGTTAATAATGCCATAGAGTTTTAGTTAGCACATTATAATGGGAGGATAATATGGACATTCCGATTGCTAAAGCCATTAGCATCCGTGAAGCAGGTTATGACGAATATTGGCTTCGAGACCAGATATATGAAAATCCAGCCTGTCTTGGATTAGGAGATATCGAATCTATCTCCAAAGAACGTATTCAATCATCTGGAGGCAGATTAGACCTTCTGCTGAAAAATCCGGAAGACGATTCGATGTATGAAGTTGAGATTATGCTCGGAGAAACAGATGAAACACATATAATTAGGACGGTAGAATATTGGGATAACGAGAAAAGGCGCTGGCCGCAGCGACAGCATTATGCGGTACTTGTTGCAGAATGCATAACGCGCCGGTTTTTCAATGTGATTCAGCTTTTGAGCCACTATATTCCAATAATCGCTGTACAAGTCAACTTGATAGAAAGTGGGGGTTACAAAGCTCTTCATTTCACCAAGGTGCTTGATACTTATGAAGAGGTTGAAGATGGAACCGGTGATGGTGAAATATATGATGAAGTATTTTGGAAAAAGAAAGCGCCATGGACAATTGAGACCGCTGTGGCCTTGGTGGAAGCGACGGGCGATTTATTAGATACTCCTATCATTAGATATCTTAAATACTATGTGGCGGTATCAGTTAAGGGAAATAGATATTTTTGGTTTAAAAAACGGTCCGCGAACAAATCCTTAATTGGTTTTCGAGTTTCGAGTGAGCATTATGAGGAATTATCCAGACTACTTGATGAAAAAAACATAGCCTTTGTCCAAAAACGTGATCAGTTCAGATTTACTTGTGACGCTGAATATATTCTTAATAATCGTGATCTATTTCGAAAAATTGCTAGCTATGCTAAAGAGTTCTGGCAAAAATAATAAAGATGTCTATGCGTATAACAAATAAGGCCCGAACCATTGTTTGATGAAGCGCTGTACGGCTGTCCGATGGAGAAAGCCTCCGGTGACAGCGGTTCTGGCCAACAGAGACCAGATTCAGCCCCGGGCGGATTAACCCCCCGCGCCTTCCTCCTATTGGGGTCAAATCTTTATTCTTGACATTACACAATTGGGGTCAACCCATTACATTTAGCAATTCGTCCCCCGTCGCCCTTCTTCCCCGCCGTCCATCAGACCCGGTATTCCTTTACGGAGGCCGGCCAACCCGATAAGCTTCTGGTAGGAACGCAAGCTTTACGGGGATATACAAATGCGCTTCGTGGTCCAGAAGTTTGTCTCCAGATCCAACCAGGGTCAACCCTTGATAAAAGGAACGGGCATAACCAGTCATTGAGGATGTAAATATGAAATGTTTAACGCTCCTGATTTTGATTATCTTCGCCGCCTGGTTTTCGCCCGCCGGGTGGGGGGATGATCGTGTTCTCACCACTGAGCAGCAAGCAGCAGTCGTATCGGCTGTTTTCTCTATTGAAGGGTTCGGGGAAACCGGTCAGTGGATAATGATCACTACGGAAAAAACCGAGTCCGGGATCAACGCGGTTCGCGTGTGGAGGCAAATCGCCGTTCGCCCGGATGAGAGTTCGGAAGACAACCCGCCTGAGCTATACGCGACGGTTCGTCTCACGCGGTTCGACAGCCAGGTCGAGTATGAGCGGCGTGGCGCCGGAATCAAGGATAAGGAGTCGGCAGTAAAGCGGTCCGTCGCCTTTCTGGCGAAAAGGGGGATACTGCCGGCTTCGCTGTGGATCACCTGCCTTCGGGTTGATGAAGGTTTCCTGGTATTCTACGAAGATACCGAACCAAAGCGGGTAGGCTTTCACGGCTTGATGACAGTTACCGACACGTCTTTGCGTTTCAGCTCAGGGCGATGAGAATAAAGCCGCAAACCGCTTTGAAAACCAGCATCTTCAGGCCCCCCTTGACGATTGACATCACGGCAGAATCCAGAAAGCAAAGAAGGGTTCAGTCCGTGCATATATGCAAAATGGAATAGCTGCCATTAAGCAAGCATGTGAAGGAAAATCAAAATGGAATCGAAAAAAAAGAAGACTCGGGATACGCGCCAAAAAGTTTTGGGCAGATCCGGGAAGGAACATTCCGAGGACCGCAGTTTCAGCTCGGTTGTCGGCCCGCAGCCTTATTCGACGTTTGTGGATATGCTTCGGGCATTGGTTCCCGATGGTCGAACTCATCGGCTGGCGGTTGTTGTGGCGGGAATGTTGCAACACGCGGCCAGGATCGCGCGGAAGCGTTGGCGAGGCCGCCCCCCCCAAGGATCAGTTGCCGCGTCGCTTCTCAGAGCGGAGGAAGAACCGGATCCGGATTTTGTGCGCGATGAGATCGGCGATGCCTTAAAACGTCTTTTTCGTGACTCGGGGGTGTTGTCCGATCGCGTATCAGCGCGTGGCGAGTCATACAGCATTCTTGACGCGGCGATTCAAGAATTTGTCTGCTGGGAAAATATGCCGTGGGAATAAAGGCGAGCGGGATGATAATCTTGAGAGTCGGTTAAGGAACGGCCGCCAGGGTTCTTTCTTATGTAGAATTGCAGGAAAAATTGCATAAATATCATTGCCAAAAGCTTCTGAACAAGCTATCTTTATGTAGGATTTAAGATGGAACGTCGAATAATTGGGAGGAAGCAATGTCCAGGACAAATGAGGCAACATTGGAGTTGACCCCGGGCTGCGGCGCGGCGATCTCGTCGCCGAAAACGTTGCGGAAGCGGCTCAGGCTTTCCCGTGAGCGCTTCGCCGGTATTCTTGGTTATTCTCCCCGGAGCCTGGCCACCTGGGAGAAAGAAGGGGTAATCTCACTTAACGCCTTGCGATCGCTGGAGGAGGTACGGTCGGTGTACGAACACTCCTGCAGGGTGGTCGGGACCGAAGAGGCGGCCCGGTGGCTGGGGGCCCCGAACAGGGAATTGGGTGGGATCAGTCCGTTGGAAGCGATCCGCCTGGGGCGGCTTGCCGAAGTGGTGCGGATGCTGGTGCTGGTGGAGGAAGGAATTCCGGTGTGAGTCCTTCCGGCAGGCGCAGGCACCTTTCCCGGGAAGGGATGCTGGACCTTTTTCGGTCCGCCGGGATGGAAAGCGGCATTTTCTTCCGAACCGTGACCGCCGATCGAGCGGTGCAGAGCCGATTCCCTTCCATCACGGGAAGTTTAGTTAGCGGTCCGATGCTTTCAACCTGGCGGTATTCCTGGATCGTATAGAGGAAGGGAAGGTTACCGTGATCTGCTCCGAGCGGTTGCCGGAGGGTTAAAACTGCCCAAGATCTCGGCCGGATATTTTCTGGCGACCTCAATAATGCTGAGAGGTCGTTTATAGGTTTTCCTGCCACGGCTTTGGGAAGCACCTCCGGTTGCCCCTCGACCGATGAACGGCCCATAATGCCGAACAACGTATGTCCGATGGAGAAGACCTCCGGTGACAGCGCTTCCGGCCAACAGAGACCAGATTCAGCCCCCGGCGGATTGACCCGCCGCGCCTTCCTCCTATTGGGGTCAAATCTTTACTCTTGACATTACACACAGCGGGAAAAGCTCCCTCCCCCAAGAACCACTTTCTCGCTTTCGCGCGAAAGCGAGAAAGTGAAACAGCGGTGAAAATGGGATAAAGAGGGGGGCAGTCCGTGCATATACGCAAAAAAGAAAACCTGTTGGGGGAATGATTATGGAAAGAAAAACCTATAATGTTTTCGGCCTCACCAGCCTGGAGTTTGACGAGCGGATCAGCCTGCGTGACGCTTACCTGTCGATGTACGAGTATCTGAATAGCTACAACCAGCGATGCAATGGAAAAGCGGAAGTCAGGGATGTTTTGAGCGAAATGTCCCTGTGGGACAACGTCAAGGGAGACAAGGCTCCGATGGACGGCGCCGTCCTGCCCGATTGGCTCGAGGCCGTGAAGACGGTCCAGGAAGCCCAGAAGACCGATGCCGGTTATCGAGGGGCGGATATACGCTGGAAGGAGTAGGCCGGTCCGGCCGGCCCGTTCTTTTCCCCAAGAAGAACATTCTCACTTTTTCGTCAATATCTGCCGAACAGGCGCGCTGGAAGTGAGAATGAAAGTTCGCGACCAAAAAGGCCGGCAATCCACAATGAGCGTAACAAGCAAGAAATCCCGACCCGGGAGGGGAGGGGTGAGTCTGGAAATCAAGCTCCCGGAAGAGACTTTCCAGGCGGGCGATAAGATCGAGGGGACGGTAGTTCTCACCGGGGGCAACTCCAGCAGAAGGATCAGATCTCTTGCCATCCGGCTTGTCCGGAAGTGGAGCTGGGAGAGCTACTCCGTTGGACGTGATCTTGACTACGCGGGATATCCCAAGTTTCTCGGCAGTGTCAGCGATCAGATGGAATATGAGCTGGATGGGGGCAGGGGGACGGAAGAAGTATTTTCCGCCGAGCTGGCGGAAGAGGTTACGATCGGACCGGAGGAGATGAAGGAGTTTGCTTTCGCGATTGACCTGTCCGGCGTGAGACAACGATCCGGCCTGAAAGAGGAGTGGGAACTTCACGCCCGCGCCGCCATCCCCCTGGCCAGGGATGCACTCGCTCACAAAACTATCGGGGTCAGCCCTTGATAATTGACAAATTTTTTAAGGCGTGAGGTGTGGGGTTTGAGCTGCCCCCTCACCCCTTGCCCCTCTCCCCCCCGAAAACGGGGGAGAGGGGTTGTGTTTTTGGGGAGTCGGAGGTTGGCGTAATCTTTTGCTCCGCCCCGGCAAGCGGGGCGGGGGCGGTAGCGAGGCTTTCGCCTCGCAGTCCAGG
>PUNC01000029.1 GCA_003551625.1 PVC group bacterium
ATCTTTTTTCATAGAGCGTATCCTCCTTTCAACCGGCCAGCCGCCGGATGTTTTGGGTTTTTCCTGTTAGGAAGGATACGCTCTTTTTTTATTTGCTATCCACAACTTTTGGTTATACCTCATGGCACGAATGAAATATGTAAACCCGTACTCTTAAACATACTCTTACACGTACTCTTACACATACTCTTAAGCTTTTCTTGAATCGAAGGGGGTGGGTAGGGGGAATTTGGAGTGCGGCGCCGGGGCGCCGCTTTAAACCGGATTATCCATAATCCGGTAAAAAAGACTAAAAGGCTAAACGGCTATTTAACTACGAATCACACCCGCCCTCCATTGCTTCGCTCAGGAGAGGCGGGCAAGCAGAGAACACGGAGAAATGATTGGGTTCTAACCGGTTTGGACAGTCAGAAGCTTCGGACCGGTCTGAGTCTTTAACCTTTGAACTTTGAACCTGGAACCCTGAATTTAGGAAGACAGGAGACCAGGAATTTTATCTTTTCTCCTGTTTTCCTGAGATGAATGAGGGGACGAGGCGGGGAGTAACTGGAATCTAAAATCTTAAATCTGCAATCTGGTTTCACCCATCATCTTATCAACTATCGAAGGAACCGCTTCCGTTCCAGCCCCTATCCAACCCATACTCTCAAACGTACTCTTACACATACTCTAAAATGAAGCGAACGCTCGACATTGTCATCTCCGCCATCGCCCTGGCGGTTCTGGCGCCCCTGATGCTTCTCATCGCGGGGCTGATCCGGCTGACGATGGGCCGGCCGGTCCTCTTCCGCCACCTGCGGCCGGGGCTTCACGGTCGGCCTTTTCACCTGCTCAAGTTCCGCTCGATGCGCAATCCCCCCCCACCGGGCGAAAGGCCGCCTCCCGACGCCGAACGGGTCACGCCGCTGGGCCGGCTGCTTCGCAAGACCAGCCTGGACGAGCTTCCCCAGCTGCTCAACGTTCTCAAGGGCGAGATGAGCCTGGTGGGGCCGCGGCCGTTGACAATGGCCCATCTCGAACTTTACAATTCCCGTCAGGCGCGGCGGCTGGAAGCGCTTCCCGGCATAACCGGCCTGGCCCAGATCAAGGGACGCAATCTCCTCAACTGGGAGGAGAAGGCCGAAATCGACATCTGGTACGTCGATCACCGCTGCCTGGCTCTCGACCTGAAGATCCTGGCCCTGACCGCGGTCCGGATCTTTCAGTTCCGGCAGGTGGTCACCTTTAAAACCGATTTCAAGATAAATCCGTTCGCGGATTCCGATTCATCCTCCCCGGAAACCCGGGAGGGGGAAATCAAGGAAACTTCGAAAAAAGGAAAATAAAATGGCCCACATCCGACTGGACGAAGTTTACCTCCGGCAGTTCGAGCCCGAGG
This sequence comes from PVC group bacterium, assembly GCA_003551625.1. Classification (GTDB taxonomy): domain Bacteria; phylum Auribacterota; class Erginobacteria; order Erginobacterales; family PUNC01; genus PUNC01. The sequence continues at coordinate 1,379 of PUNC01000029.1, forward strand.
ACGTGGAGGCGCTCTACCGCTTCCGCAACGATCCGGAAGTGACCAGGACGCTCTGCGGCTTCTCGGTGGGCTACTCCCGGAAAAAGCTCGCCGAGAGAATCGAACGGCTCCGGGACGACCGGCGAAACATAATCTGGGCGATCGCGCTGAACGAAAACAACCTCTGCGTGGGCCACGTCGGTCTCTACGATATCGATCACCGGGTGAGAAAAGCGGTAATCGGAACCCTGATCGGCGAGAAGAAGCTCCGGGGCCGGGGGCTGGGCTACCGGGTAAAGAAAGCGGTCTTCGATTACGGTTTTTCCGAGCTGAACCTCCACAAGATCGAGTCGCTGGTGCTGGAAAACAATCCGGCCAATATCCGGATCAACCAGAAACTGGGGCTGACCAGGGAAGGGCTCCTCCGGGATTACCAGTTCCGGGAAGGGAAGTATCTCAACGTCGTGGTGATGAGCGTCCTGGAAGAGGAGTGGAAACAGGCCCGGGACCGCCTGCCGTGACCGGAGCCGCCGGAGGGAGAACGGGTTCCCGGAGATGAACCGCTTCCTGGTATTGGACGCGGCGGAAAACCGCGGGCGGGAGACCTGGCTGGAGCTGTGGTCCGCCTGGCCGGACCGAGAGATCTACGCCCATCCCGCCTATCTTCAACTCTACGCCCGGCCGGACGACCGGGTTCTGGGCGCCGTTATGATCTCCGACCGGGGCAAGGTCCTCCTGCCTTTTCTCCTCCGCCCGCTGGAAGCCGAACCCTGGGGAGGGGAATTTCCCGGCCGGCACGACTGGATCACGCCCTACGGATACGGGGGGGCTTTCGCCTGGGGCGACCCCGAACCGCGGCGGTTCTGGGATTCCTTCCGGGAATGGAGTCGGACGCTGAAGGTGGTCAGCGGGACGGCGCGGCTGTCGCTCTTCCCGGACCAGGTCCTCCCCTTCGACGGCGAGGTGGAGTTCAAGAACACCAACGTGGTGCGCTCGCTGGACCTGGAGGCGGAAGCGCTCTGGATGGATTACGATCACAAGGTGCGGAAAAACGTGAACAAGGCCCGCCGGAGCGGTTTGACCGTGGAGACGGATATCTCCGACGAGCGCCTGCCGGATTTTCAGGCGATCTATTTCCAGACCCTGGCCCGAAGGGGCGCTCCGGAGCGTTATTATTTCCCGGAGGACTTCTTCCGGAAACTGATCCGGCGGCTGGACGGGCAATACCGCTTCTTCTACGCGCTGGACGGAGACCGGCCGGTCGCCGCCGAACTGGTTCTGGTCTCGGCGCGGCGGATCTACTCCTTCCTGGGCGGGACCGCCGCCGACGCCTTCGGCCGGCGGCCCAACGACCTGCTCAAGCACGCGATCATCGAGTGGGGGATGCAGGAAAAAAAAGACGCGTTTATCCTCGGCGGGGGTTACAATGACCGCGACGGGATATTCCGCTACAAGCTCTCCTTCGCCCCCGGGGGAGAGGTTCCGTTTACGATCGGGAAAATGATCTGCGACCGGGAAGCCTACCGCGAACTGGCCGATTCCCGGCGGCGCTGGGAGGAGGAAAATGGCCGGGACTGGCGGCCGAGACCGGACTTCTTCCCGGCCTATCGGGGATGACCGGCCGCCCGGACAGGAATCAATCTCGTGGACTATTTCTTTCTCTTTAAGAAAATCGTCAACGCCCTGGCCTCCCCGGTGGCGGTCGCGCTGGTCCTGCTGGCGGCGGGATTCCTGCTGGCGGCGGCCAGGAAACGGCGGGCCGGATGGTGGCTGGCCGGCGCCGGCTTCCTGGCCCTGGCGCTCTTCAGCTTCGCCTTCCTCCCCAACCGGCTGGTCACGCCCCTGGAATACCGCCATCCGCCGTTGCTGGAGACCGCCGACCTTCCGGAGGTCGGATGGGTGGTCGTCCTGGCCGGCGGCCACCGCCCCGACGAAGCCCTTCCGCTCACCAGCCGGCTGGTGGAGTCCACCCTGGTCCGTCTGGTCGAGGGAATAAGGCTCCACCGGGAGATTCCCGGCAGCGGTTTGCTGCTCTCCGGCGGGGGGGTCTTCCACGATCAGACCAGCGCCGAGCTGATGGCGGAGCTGGCGGCGGCTCTCGGCGTCGATCCGGGCGCCATCCGGCTGGAGAAGGAGAGCCGGGATACCGCCTCCCAGGCGGAGATCCTGAAAGATATCCTGGGCGAGGAGCCGTTCGTGCTGGTGACCTCGGCCTCCCATATGCCGCGGTCGGTATTTCTTTTCCAAAACCGCGGAATGAACCCGATTCCCGCCCCGGCCGGCCACCTGACCTCCTCCGAAGGCGGCTGGGATCTGTTCAGCCTCTTCCCGTCGTCGGGTCATCTTCGCAAGGCGGAGACCGCCTTCCGGGAACGGCTGGGGCTGCTCTGGGAGACCCTGGCGGGGGAAAGATGAAAAGCCGAGGCCGCCCCGCCGGCGAAAAACCTGCCCCCGTGCCCCCAACCGGACGGAATATTCTGTTGACAGAATTTTCTGGATTACTCAAGCCGGTTCTTGTATTCTATCTTACCGGGCCGTAACCACGGTTGTTTTTCCCGAATCTTGGACCGATTGCCTTTCCCCGAAAAATATTATGTCCCGACTGGCGATAGACGGCGGCAGGCCGACGCGGAAAGGGCCTTTTCCTCCCTGGCCGGTATTCGGACGGGAAGAGACCGCCGCGGCGGTGCGGATTCTGCGCTCGGGCCGGGTCAACTACTGGACCGGCCCGGAAGGACGAACCTTCGAGAAAGAATTCGCCCGCTGGCTGGGCGCGGACTACGCCGTGGCCCTAAGCAACGGAACCGTCGCCCTGGAGACGGCGCTGGCGGTCCTCGAAATCGGGTCCGGCGACGACGTGATCGTCCCCTCCCGGAGTTTCGTCGCCTCGGCGGGATGCGTGCTGGCGCGGGGCGCCCGGCCGGTTTTCGCGGATATCGACCCCGACCGACAGTGCCTGTCCGCCGAAACCGTCTCCGCGGTCCTCACCCCCCGCTCCCGGGCGGTGATCGTGGTTCACCTGGGAGGATTCCCCGCCGAGATGCGCCGGATGAAGCGGTTTGCCCGGCGTCACCGCTTGAAGATCGTCGAGGATTGCGCCCAGTCGCAGGGAGCGCTTTACCGGGGAGAAAGAACCGGAACCCTGGGGGATATCGGGGTCTTCTCCTTCTGCCAGGACAAGATTATGACCACCGGCGGCGAAGGCGGAATGCTGGTCTCGAAGAGCAAAAAGATCCGGGAGAAGGCCTGGTCGTATAAAGATCACGGCAAGAACTTCCGGGCCGCCCGGAAGACCGCCCGAAATCCCGGTTTCCGCTGGCTCCACGACGATTTCGGAACCAATCTCCGGATGACCGAAATCCAGGCGGCGATCGGGAGATCGCAGCTCAAGAAAGTCGAAACCTGGCTGGCCCGGCGGCGGCGGAACGCCGCCCTCCTCGACCGTCTCCTGGCCGGCGAGCGTGGTCTGCGCCCGGCCCCGCCCCCGCCCGAAACCCGTCCCGCTTATTACCGCTATTACGCTTTTGTCGAGACCGGACGGCTGAAGAGCGGTTGGAGCCGCGACCGCGTCATCGCCGCCGTGGCGGCCGAAGGCGTCCCCTGCGGAAGCGGAAGCTGCCCGGAGATCTATCGGGAGAAGGTTTTTTCCCGCCGCGGCCTGGCGCCGCCGCGGCCGCTCCCGGTCGCCCGGCGGCTGGGACGAACCAGCCTGGCTCTCCTGGTCCACCCCACCCTGGGAAACCGGGAAATGGAAGAGACGGCGGCGGCGCTCAAGAAAGTGATGGCCGCCGCCGCGCGTTGACGGCGGACACCGATCCGGATGAACCAGAAACCGAAAAACCTGATCCTGCGCTTCCGCAGATGGCTGATCCTGGCGGTCCACGCCGCCATCTTTGCTCTCTCCTTCTGGCTGAGCTTCCAGCTGCGGTTCGACTTTTCCATCCCCCCCCGCTACCTATTCGTCTTTTGGCGGACCCTTCCCTTCCTGCTGGCGATCAAGCTGGCGGGGTTCGTTTTCTTCCGGCTCTACCGGGGGCTCTGGCGATATGTGGGAATCTCCGATCTGTTCCGCTTGGTCCAGGCCAACGTTTTGGTCACGGCGGCCTTTATCCTGGTAATCAATTTTTACCCGCCCGGCCGGCAGATCCCGCGTTCGATCTTCCTGGTGGACCTGGCGATCTGTTTGCTGCTGACCGGAGGAATAAGATTGGGCAAACGGCTGATCAGCGAGGGATTGCGGCTGGGCAAGCCCGTAAAGACCCGGCCGGTCCTGATCGTGGGCGCCGGGCAGGCCGGAATACTGGCGCTCCGGGAGTTCCGCCGTCATCCCGAGACGGGAACCGTGGTCGGTTTTATCGACGATGACCCCGCCAAAAAGAACGAGACCCTGGACGGAACGAAGATCTTCGGCGGCCGGGATCTGCTTCCGGAGATGGCCGAGCGGCTTAACGTGGAGGAGATAGTCATCGCGATGCCCTCCGCCCCGGGGATTCTGATCCGCCAGATCATCAAATCCTGCCAGAGCATTCCCAACGTCCGGATCAAGATCGTGCCCGGTATCCGCTCCCTGCTCACCGGGAGGATGGAGGTCAAACCGCGGAACGTGAAACCCGAAGACCTGCTGGGCCGGCCGACCGTGGATATCGATCCCGGCCAGATCCGGGAATGCGTGGGGCAATCCACGATCCTGATCAGCGGGGCCGGGGGATCGATCGGCTCCGAAATCTGCCGGCGGGTGGCGGCCTTCTCCCCCAAATCGCTTATCCTCCTCGACAACCACGAAAACGACCTCTATTACCTGACCATCGCCCTGAAGACCAAGCACCCCGAACTTTCCTTCACGACCGTGGTCGGCGATGTCGGCGACCGCTCCCTGCTCCGAACCGTCCTCCCGCGGTACCGGCCGGAGATCATATTCCATTGCGCCGCCCACAAGCACGTTCCCCTGCTCGAGTCCAACCCCGCCGCCGCGGTGAAAAACAACATCCTGGCCACCCGGAACCTGGCGCTCGCGGCCTATCGCCACCGGGTCGAAAGATTCGTCCTGCTCTCCACCGACAAAGCGGTCAATCCCACCAATACGATGGGCAAGAGCAAGCGAATCGCGGAGATGGTGATCCAGAGTTTCCCGGACCGGCATCCCGGCCGCTTCATCGCCGTCCGCTTCGGCAACGTGATTGGAAGCGCCGGCAGCCTGGTCCCGATCCTGAAGAGGCAACTCGAGGAGGGCGGACCGATAACCCTCACCCATCCCGAAGCCACCCGATACTTTATGAGCGTCCGGGAAGCCGCCCTGCTGGTCGTCCAGGCGGCCACCCTGGGAAAGAACGGGGACATCTTTATTCTCGATATGGGGGAACAGATCAAGGTTATCGATATCGCCCGGGACCTGGTCACCCTTTCCGGTATGGCCCTGGAGAAGGATATTCCGCTGCGGTATATCGGGCTGCGCCCGGGCGAGAAACTGAGCGAAGACGTTCTGATCGACCGTACCCGGGCCCGCCCCACCGCCAACCGGAAGATATTCGTGCAGCCGCGGGACCGGGTAAACCGAAAATGGCTCTGGGCCCGAATCCGGGAACTAAAGGCGATGGCGATCGGCGGCCGGCAGGACGAAATAATCGGCCTGATGGACCGGATCATCCGGGAGATGGACGGACCGGCGTCGAAGGACGCGGGGAGATAATAGACCCGGATTAGGGCCGCCGGGAGGACGGCGGGGGAAGGATACGGTCAGGGCGCGGGGGCGGCGGCGGGCTCCTCCCGGGACTCCGGAGTCTTGGCCTCTTCCCAGCGGGCCCGGTAATAGCCGGCCAGTTCCTCGACGACGGAGGGGATGCCCACCAGGATCGAGGCCTCGGAGTGAAGGTCGAGGCCGCTGTAGCCCCAGTTCATCGAACCCACCAGCGCCCGCCCGTCGGCCAGCAGCAGCTTCCAGTGGGCGGTCTCGTGACTGCGGTTGAACCTGACCTCGACCCCCCGCTCCCGGAACCAGGCGGCGGTGCGGAGGTTGATCTCGTTTATCGTCTCGTTAAAGCCGCTCATATCCAGGATGATCCGCACGTCCACGCCGTCGGCCGCCTTCTCGGCCAGCTTTTCGGCCAGCCGGTCCGAAGTCGAACCCTCGTGGGCCGTGCCGAAGTAGGTGCGGAAGACGTAGATTCCCAGCCAGATCCGCTCCGAGGCTTCCTCAAGCTGCGACCGGATAACCCCGGCGTGCTCGCGGTCGACCACGGTCCGCCGGCGTCCATCCATCACCGGGGGCAGGCCGGGCTCGCCCGCGGGATCTTCCTGCAGCGCCTCGATCCAGTCGGCGAAGAAACCGGCCACCTCCGGGTCGGCCACCAGCAGATTGATCTCGCGGTTGTGATACATCGAGACCCCGCTCCAGTTGGTGGAACCGACCAGGGCCCTTTCCCGGTCGGCGACCACCAGCTTGGCGTGAAGCCTTCCCGGCGGCCTCCGGCCGCCGTGAACGACCTTCGCGCCGGCCTCGGTCAGCCTCTCCACCGCCTGGCGGTTCCGGCTCTCGTCGAGATTGAAGAGCACCTTGAGCTCGACGCCTCGCTCCGCCGCGGCTTCAAGATCGTCGAGCAGCCGCAACCCCAGACGGTCGGGGTTGAGGTAGAGCTGGCTGATGTGAAGCGTGCTTTCAGCCTCGGCGATCAGCGGCCGGACCGCGTGCCAGTAGTCCCGGTCGGCCGCGACCCGGATCTCCTGCGCCCCCGCGACGGCGGGCAGCGCCGCCGAAAGGATTATCGTCAGCAGGGGGAAGACAAAGGCAGCGCGGCTCAACCCACGGGCGGGGCTGTATGGGGAAGTTCGCTTCATAGTCTATGCCTCCAAGCCAAGGGTAACGTTTCCACCCCGCCGAAAAGGAGCTTGCGAAAGCGGGCCCGATTAAGATTTTACCGGGGGAATTATTTTCACAATATTTCCTCCGGATCAACGCCCCGCCTGCCGGAAGCTCACGGGATCGCGGCCCGATTAAAATTTTACCGAAGGTAAAATTTTAATAAGAATAGTGATAATAGTCGCCCTGGTGGATGTCCACCCCGTTGAGGACGACGCCGATTATCCGGGCCTTGACCGAATCGAGCTGCTCGCGGCCGTGAAGGATGCCGCGGAAGCTCGAGGAACCCGCCTTGGCCACCAGCACCACTCCATCCATCGCGGCGGCCAGGTTGGCCGCGTCGGTTACCGAAAGCAGCGGTGGCGAGTCGAAGATCAGCCGGTCCCATTTCTCCCGAAGATCCGCCAAAATCCCTCGGGCGCTTTCCGAAGCCAGCAGCTCGGCCGGATTCGGAGCGGGAAAACCCCGGGGAAGAACGTGGAGGTTTGAAACCTCCGAGGCGACGACCGCCTCCTCCGGGACAATCTGGCCGGTCAGGACGTCGGTCAGGCCGGGCCCTTGCTTGTCCAGCCCGAATATCTCCTCGATCCGGGGTTTTCTCAAATCGCTGTCAACCAGCAGGACCCGCTCCCCGGCCTGGGCGAAGACGGCCGCCAGCTGGGCGGAGACATCGCTCTTGCCCTCCCGGGAGAAAGAGCTGGTGACCAGTATGCTCTTGAGCGGTCGGTCGGTCGCGGAGAACTTGACCCCGGTCCGGACCATCCGGTAGGACTCGGCGACCAGCCCCTGGGGTTTTTCGATCACCGGCAGTCTCTCGCCGCTGGCACCCGATTGGGAATAAATCGGGATCGAACCCAGGAAGGGAAGGTTAAGCTTCTTGGCGTCGGAGGGGGTCTTGACGCTGTCATCGATGTTCTCGAGCACGAATACCACCGCCAGCCCCCCGGCCAGGCCGACCACCAGCCCGTAGAAGAGGTTCCGCGATACCCGGGGGCGGATCGGGGAAGAGGGAACCCGGGCGGTGCCCACCACCTGGATATTGGTCAGCTCTATTCTTTCCGCCGCGCTGGTCTCGTGCACGCTGGAGATCAGGGCTTCCAGGACCACCCGCTTGGCCTCGACGTCGGACTGGAGGAGCTCGGCCAGAATGCCTTTTTCGCCCAGGTCAAGAATCTCCCGCTGAAAACTCTCTTCCGCCGCCCGCGCCTCCTCGTAACTGGTTCTCAGGAAACCGATCAGCCGGCGGATCTCCCGGTCGATTCTCTCTTCCAGGTTCTCGAGTTCCGCCTCCAGCTTCAGCATCTGCGGATGCAGGGGGCGGTAACGCTGGGAATACTCGGAAATGCGCCTCTCCAGCGAAGTTCGCTGCTCCAGCAGCCGCTGGATCAGGGGACTGGTTGAAACCAGGGGCGAGGCCTCGATCGCGCCGCCTTCTTCCAATATTCTCTCGACCTGGTTGAGCTGGGCCTCCCTTTCCATTCTTTCCAGGCGGGCCTTGATCAGCCTCTCCTCCATCTGGGAGATCTTCTGGGTGGAGACGATCCCCGCCTCCCGCTGGTAGGATTGCAGCGCCCGGCGAGACTCTTCCAGCTCCTTCCGCTGCCCCTCGACTTGCTCCATCAGCTGGTCGAGGGCCTGCCGGGAAGCCCGGAGCTTGTTTTCGATGCTCTGCCGGATAAACTGTTCCGCCCATCCGTTGGCTGCCGCCGCCGTCAATTCGGGATCCTCTCCTTCGGCCTGGATGTCCACCAGGTAGGTCTGGGGGATCGGCCGGATGTTGATCATCGCGGCGATCCGCCCGGGGCTGCTTCTCCCGGCAAGAGGGCGGGGAAGATTGGCGTGGACCCGCTCTCCCAGGGCCGGGTTCCTCATCGCCTGATACTGGGTCTGGTAGTAATCGTGCTGACGACCGCTTAAGGTGTAGATCTCGTCGAATCCTTCGAAGGGGATGACCGGGGGAAGGCGGGGCTCGATAAGGACCCGCGCGGAAGCGCGGTAAACCGGCGGCGTGGTGAAGGTGACCACGGCCACCGTGGTGAAAACGATGATGAAGCAGGTTATCAGAAACCACTTCCGCTTGCGGATCACGGCAAGCTTGTCCCGGATCCGCAGCAAACGAACTAAATCCATCATCAAATTCATTAGAAGAAACTCTCCGGTACCATCACGATATCGCCGGGTTGGAGAATAATGTCGCGGGAGAGATCTCCCCGGTCGAGTATCCGTTTCACCCTGACCGTGATCACCTCTTCCTGGTCGTTCAACCGGCGGATCACCCGGGTGCGGTTGGCGTTGGCGGTCTCGGCCAGGCCGCCGGCCTGGGCGATCGCCTCGGTCACCGTCATCCTCCCCCGGAGCTGGTAGGCGCCCGGCCTTCTGACCTGGCCGAGAACCGAGATCGTGCTGTATTCGCGGATGAAGACGCTTACCGTCGGCGAAACCAGGAAATCCCGCCCCAGAAGCTCCTGCATCTCTTTTTGAAGCTCGAAGGCGGTTTGACCGGCGGCCCTGATCTCCCCCAGGAGCGGAAACGAGATAAACCCGCTCTCCGACACCCTGGACACCTGGCTGAGATCGGGTTCCCCCATCACGCTGATGTCCAGCAGGTCGGAAGGCTGGATCCGGTACTCAAGCCGGGAATACTCCTCCGGCGTGAGATCGCGCAGCCAGACATCGTCGGCCGCCGGGCGCGGCGAGCGGCAGCCGGCGGCAAGCGCGACCAGCGCCGGCAGGAGGAAGACCGCCGCCGCGGGAAATGACCGGCGGGGCCTAACCCGCGACCGGAGATAATTCCGGCGTTCAGTAATAGGCCGAAACGCCGACGGTAACGATATGGTCTTCATAGCTCAATCCGCTGATATTGGAATCCCGGTTCCGGTAGTGGTAGCTCAAAGCGGCTTCAAGCCACTGCTGCACCTGGTAGCTGAGGCGGCCGCCGGCCTGCCAGGTGATATCCGTCCGTCTCTTGCTCTCCCCCTCGATCTCCACGGTCGCGGGATAGCGATGATGATAATATAGCAGCTCGGGGCGGGCCAAGAGCTTATTCGTGAGTTGCTGATTCCATCTCAACCAGAAACGGTTGATAAGATAGTAGCTGTTTCCGGCGTAGATCGACTCCCGGGGAGTTCCCTCCCAGCCGAGCTCGAATTCGGTGTTTTGCGAATATTTATGCTCCAGGGAGATATAGCCGACCAGTCCGCTGTAGTCTTCCAGCTCGGGTTGATCGTATCTCCGTTCCTGCCAGCCGGCCCTGACCACCCCGACCAGCCGGGGGGCGATATTTCCCCTCACCCCCGCCTGTATCTCGTGGAATTGGCCGTCCCGGGTGGGGGTGATGCGGTATTCTATCGAGTTATAAGTATACTTGACCAGCGCCCGGATCTTGGGGGAAACCCGGTAGTAACCGGTAAACAAGCCCTGGTGCTCCATCCGGTCGGCCGGGTGATACTCGACTTGCTGGAACCTCCGCCGGAAATTGCGATATCCCGCTTCGATCTGCAGGCGGTTGAAGAAGCCGAGGGCGGTGATCGTGGCGGTATTGTCGTCCCGGAACAACCTTTCGAAAAATTCCGTCTCCCAGATAGTCGAGGCCCGGGAAAAGCGGTTCCTGAACCTCAATCCAAAGTCGGACAACCAGATGTCCGCGGTGCCGTCGGCAAGATGATGAACCCGGTCCTGATCTCGATAGCGGTCGTGGCGATAAATATCCGCCCGGTATAAACCGCGGAATTCGGCCGGACGCCAGGGGATATCCAGCGTGAAACCCGGAGAAATCCGCAGCACGTAATCGCCGACCGGATCTTCTTCCCGGATATGGATGTTGCTGCGATAATATCCGCTCAAGCCGAGGGTGGGATGAAAATAAATGTTTTGAAACCCGATCCCCTCCCCCGGCGACCCGAATTCAAGGGCCCGGACCGGCGACAGCGGAACGACCAGCGCGGCAACCGTCACCGCCGCCAGGTTTCTTACTACTTTGGACCCCGGTTTGCGTTTCTTGTTCATTCTTCGTTTTCGGATTCACGGCCGGGCCTACAGTAAAAAACAAGCGGATTTCAGCCGCCGGGGCCGGCAATCCGCGTTTCGGTTTCAATTATACCGAGTTTGTTCAGGGCCGGTATGGGCTTATGGGGGCCCGATCTTCTATCACCCCGATCTCGATCTCCGGCTCGAACTCTTCAACTTCCACTATTCTCCCGATCTCGCCCACGGTGAGCTTGAGAATCTCGCCTTCGGAGATCACGGTCAATTCCCCGGAAAGGACCACGATCCGGGTGCCGGGAGGAAGCGGGGGTAGGATCTGCCCCGGCTCCACCAGGATCACCTCGCCGGTAGGCAGGATGATTCTCAGCCTCCCGGTGAAGCTGACCACCCTCTCCACCGCCAGGGCGGGAACGGTCAGGCGGGCGACTTTTCCTTCACCGAGCTCGATCGTCATCCCCAGCAGGGTCCCCTCCAGTTTGCCGCTGATCACCTCGATCAGGGTGTCGGCCGGAAAATCGGGCAGCGGTTCGGGGGCCGTGTAGCGGAACTCCTCCTCGGTCGGAAGAATCACCCGGATCTCGCCGGTATAGGAGATGATCTCCTCGAGTTCGGTCACCTCCGGGGTTTCTATCACCTCCGGGCAGCCGGCGCTGAAAAAAGCCAACGACGCCAACAGGACAAACGTCGCCAGATTTTTCAGGTATCCCCTGGTATTCCCGCTCATCTTCTCTCCCTTTCGGCCTCGAGCCGGTGATTAATTCCCTATTAAATATAATCCCGCACCCACCCCCCCCTGTCAACCCCCCTTTTCAATGAGAGGGTCAGTCCGTGCATATATGCAACTTTTGTTTCAAAGCGATCCGCTCGTAATCCCGCGGCGACCGAAAAGCGGAGATCGCACGGCTGATGTTGGAGCGATGCCCCATCTCCAGTCGTTTCAATAGCCACTCATCGGGAACCACGCAGTGGCCCTTGATCAACCAGACCAGACCCTGCTTTTTGGGATGGGATTGTTTCAGCCGGCGAAGATCGGGTAGCGAAATATCCAGGCACTCCAGGCCCTTTTGCAGAAGCTGAACCGCGCAATCAAGATCGTGATTCCTCAACGATTCCCCATTATACGACTCTCGACGATGTAAATGAATATTGTTTTCAATTAATTCCCCCATCCGTCTCCGGAAGTCTTCATCGCCCAGGCACCAGCCGTGGCGGATTTCAGACCAATCTTCCCCATCCGCGCCTTCCGTCGCCTCCAGGGCTTTTTTCTCCAGGCGGTTCTTATACTGCTTCCGGGCGGAGGAATCCTCCCGGCTCATCCCGAAAGACTTGAAAACGCGTTCTACTCTCAAATACCGCGGACGTGCCCCGGGCGAACCGATGTATTCGTGAAAGCTACTCCAGGGATAAGAAACCAGGCGAGGAGGACTCCCCTCCAGCAGACCGGCGCGGGCGGGGTTGAGATGAATATAATCGCTGACCCTGCGGAAATAATCTCCGCTGCCCGGATCGATGACGAGAGACTTGTATCTGCCCTGGAAGAGATGTCCCGATACTTGGTGGCGGGCGTTGAACCTCTGGGTGTAGGTGCCCTGGAACCATTTCATCCCCGCCACCAGGTTCGCCTCCCGCGTCTCCAGCAGGAGATGGTAGTGGTTGAGCATCAACACATACGCGTGGAGCAGGAAGCCGGTGCGGTCGCACAGCTCCGCGACGGTCGCCAGGAACATCCGGCAGTCGTCAGCATCGAGGTAAATCGGCTCCCCGCGGTCCCCCCGGGACAGAATATGGTAGAAGGCGCCGGCGAACTCGATTCGCGGTTTTCTGGGCATACCCGCTTTATATCACATCTCCGACGGTTCCCCATCCTCATTTTTGCATATATGCACGGACTGACCCTCTCTTTGGAGGAGGGAGAGGAGGAGGAAGGCGAACAGGGAGGCGGCCAGGTGAATCCGGTAGGAGCCGGGAACGGATGGCGGTTCCATAAACGGCCGGTAGATCTGGTCCCGGCGAGCCGGGACCAGGGCCGGCGGCTCCCGGCGGGTGGGCGCCCGGAATTCCTCCAGGGCTTCGGGATCGGCCTCGATCTCTCTCCAGGTCCGCAGCAGGGGCGAAAGCGCCAGCACCCGGATATCCGGATCGAAGAACTCCGGATCGTTCCGGAAGAGCCCCCAGTAGTAGAATTCGTTCTCGAAAAGCGCCGGGCGATACCGCAGGTAGGAGGGAGTGCGGAAGAGTTCGTCGGGCATTCTTCGGGCCGTCTCGGCGATCTCGAAGTATTCCGGGCGGGCGTAGATCCAGGAGCCGTGGGCAAGCTCGATGTAGTCGGAATACATCATCACCCCCGGCGGGACCTGGCGGGCAAGGTTTTCCAGCTCCCGCCAGGAACCGATCGGCTGCAGGCCCGGCCAGAGTTCCAGATTCTGGCTCCGCAGGGTCGCGGTGCGGTCTTCCACGTAATTGTTGTCGGCCCATTGGCTTACACGGTCGGGCGCCCAGCGGGCCAGGCGGAAGAGCTGGGCCCGGCGCCATCCCGGAACGAGTATCAACAGGGTGAGCGGGAGCAGCCGGACGGGCGGAAACGGCAGGCGGCGAAGCAAGCGGGCGGCGAGCCAACCGCCGAGCAGGGTCAGGGGAAGCCAGGCGGGGAAGAAATGCCGGATCACCTGGGCGCCGCCGGTGAAATTCATCGCCACCGCGACGGAGAAGAACCAGGCCGTCAGAATGACGACTTTTCGGGGCGCGCGGCGGCGGACGGTCAGGTATAACGCGTAGAGAAAGGCGGCGGTTAAACCGGCCCCGACCAGCCACCCCTCCGAGACCAGCAGGTGCCGCCAGAAAAAAAGCGGATCGATCGGGAGGGCGGCGGCGTGGCCGAGATTGTCCCGGATGGTGGAATGGAGCAGGACCGGATAGGGTATCCACTCCTGCTGCAAGCCGGCGGCGGCCAGAAGACTGACCCCTTCCCAGGCGATGAAGGGAAGGATCAGTCCGACGGCGAAAAGTCCCCCCCGACCGAACACGGCTGACCGGTCCGGACCGATGGCCAGCCGCCAAAGGCGGAAGACCAGGTCGATGAAGATCAGGCAGGCGACCGGCCAGAGGTTGGAAGAACTGTAGATCGCCCCCGCGCTCAGAAACAATCCGGCCAGGAAGATCCCGGTCCTGGAACCGCTGTCCAGGTGCCGGAAGTAAAAGAGCAGCGCCAGGCAAAGCAGGACCAGGCCGCCGGAGAGGTGGATCCCCCAGGTGGAGTAGGTCATCGCCCAAGGGGAGACCGCCCAGAGACCGGCGGAAATCAATCCCACCGCGTTTCCCCCGAACCTCCGGCCGACCAGGAAGACCAGGGCCACCGCCAGCAGACCGTGAAACAGCGTCAGGTAGTGGATCGATTGAATCGTGGTGCCGACAAGGTAATGGAGCAGGACCCGTTCGAGGACGAACAAGGGCTTGGCGAACGAGGTGATGGTGACGTTGACGTCCATCCGGGTGAGCAGGGCGGTGAGATAGATCGGGGCCGCCGCGCCCTTGTCCAGGACGGCGGGAAAGGACGAACCCCGCTGAACATAGACCCGGTATTCAACGTCGTCTCCGCCCATCTGGGTGAATCGCGACAGGCCGTAAGCGCGGAAATAAAACGCGACCGCCAGCACCCCGGCCAGGATGAAGACGATCTTATGGCGGGCCCAGATCTCCCTCAAAGGCAGAGGGTTCGGACGGGAAAAGAAGATCGCCAGCGCCGCGAAGGCGGCCGCCAGCCAAAAGGCCGGCCAGGGCGACCGGTAGGAATGAACACTGATATTAACGAACGGCCAGTAGACGTTATGCGTCAGGCCGATCTGGGGATGGCGCCAGGCCTTCACGATCGCGTCCTCGGGCAGGTCGAGCCGGTCGCGGAACTCGAGCAGGGCGGACACCGGGATCACCCGCAGGTCGGGATCGAAAGGCTCTTTTCTCTGGCGGACGAAGCCCCAGTAATAATCCTCGTTCTCGTAAAGAAAGGCCGGGTCGCTCAAATGGGTTCCCACCCGGAACACCTCCCGCTCGGTCTTCCGGCAGGCCTGGGCGACGGGGAACAACGGACCCGGGTAATCCCTGATCACCCGGGTGATTCCCAGGTAGTCGCCGTAGGCGACAAAGGAAGGCGGAGAGGTGACTTCCAGGCGTGCCAGGTTGTCCCAGTTGTGGAAACGTTCAAGCTCGGGCCACATCGTCGGCGGCTGATTGGCGAAGGTGACGACCGTTCCCGGCTCCTCTTCCGCCAGCCACCGCCGGAGCTGAAGGTCGCCCAGCCGGCTGCGGCGGTAGGTCGCCAGGCGGAAAGAAGCGGCCGCGGCCGCACCCGCCAGGACCAGGACGATCAAAACGGGCGCGAACCATACCCGGGAAGGCTTGCCCCCCCCCTCCCCTCCGCTTTCCGCCCCTCTCCGCCCCCTCTCCCACCACGACGACAGCATCCCCCCGATCGCGACCAGGCCGATCGGCCAGGCAAAAAAATAGTGCCGGGCGCACTGGGTGATTCCCGACCAGGTGGAAACCACGATCACGCCGGCGGTGACCGCCAGGAGGGAAAGCGGGCCGAAACGCCGGGCCCGGGGAAGGCGCCGGCTGAAGACGATCAGCCAGGCCATCCCGGCCAGCCAGAGAAGCAGGAGAAGCGGCGTCTCGGTTACGTTCAACACGCGCAACCAGAAAATCGGGTCGATGGGGTGGTTGAGGGCGTGGAGAAGATTGTCGCGGGAGGTCTCGCCCAGCGCCGCCCAGAAAGTGCGGTAGGGAATCTTTCCGACGACGCTATACCAGTAGTTCCCCGCCTCCCAGAGCAAAGGGACGGCGGCCGCGCCCGCCGCCAGACACCCCCAGCCCCTGAACAGTTTACCGCGGGAAAGCCCGCCGCCGGCCGCGCTCTCCCGCCACCAGCGGGCCGCCGCCAGGGCGCCCAGCAGGAAGGCCGGACCGGCCACGGTGGGGTTGAACATCACCGCGACCGAGACCAGTACGCCGGCCAGGCAGGGGCGAAACCTTCGGGAGACGATGGCGAGAAAAGCGAGCAGAAGCCAGAAGGCGCTGTGGACGGTGGGAACCCCGTAGGTGCTGTAGCGGACCGCCCAGGGAGAGAGGGCGAGCAGGAAAGCCGCGATCAGCCCAGCGGCCGGGTTGAATATTCTTCGCCCGATGAGATAGACGACCAGGACCGAGAGCAGGCCGACCGCGGCCAGGCTGAGGTGAAAGCGGTAAAGATCCAATCCCCAGAACCCCTCGATCGCGGCCAGCTTCAGGATGAAGAGCGGCTTGGCCATCGAGGTGAAAGCCCGGGCGCGATAAGTCCGCTGGGTGAGCTTGTTGGCCACCAGGACCGGGGCCAGGGTGTCGTAACGGGGAGGGAGGCGGGAGAGCAGCGGGCGCAGGGAGGCGTATTCGGTCTTGACCTGGTTGAGGTAACCGGCGTCGTCGCCGGGAGTGGGACCGAAGTCGGCCAAGCCCCGGAAGCGAATCAGGGCGGCCAGGGCCAGCACCGCCAGCAATAAAACGATATGCCGGGAGGCGTTTTTCATACTTTTCAACCGGTTCCCCAGATCGAAACCAGCCCGGATTTAAGAATAATCCGGGCTGGATACATCGGTTCATAAATACCACGAAATTCCGTCTTCGCCAAGGCTACGTCGGACCAATGTATTAAAGGAGAGCGCCGGACAGACCGCCGATACCGCGATAATCTTCACGACCGTTGACGGGAAGGTCCCGTTCAGCGGCGGCAAACAACAAGCAACCCGATCCGGCAGGAATCCCGAACGGAGTGAAGGCGCTCCGATCGATTCGGGAAACCCCGGTTTTAACCGGCGCGGATTGCTTCGCGGAACTCATCCTCGAGAGGAGCAAGGAGACCGCAACGTCACAAGACTTCAAGTATTCTTAAGTCTCGCGAGAGCAGGGGCGACGGTTAAAACAGGGCCAGATCCGCGAAAGCCCAGAAATGCCGGTTCGCCCCCTGGTGGCCGTCGAGGATCAGCAGCCGCCAGAAACGGTAGGCCTCCTCGTTGGTGAACGAGCAGCGATACCAACGGTCGCCCGGCTCCCGGCTCTGCCTGATCCAGGCCAGCGTCACCCAGTTGATCCCGTCGTGGGAAGCCTGGAACTGGGCGTTGCGGAAGAACTGGAAGCCGAAGTCCCGGCGGGGACGCGCGGCCAGGGAAGTCACCACCACCGCCTCCCCCTCGCCGAAGTCGGCCTCCACCCAGGCCGGCAGACCCACCATCTCCTCGTCCACGTGCCAGAAGGATTCGGGATTGTTGTCCAGCAACGATTCGACCGGATGGGCCTCAAGATGGGAACTAGCCGTCAGGACAACCCCTTCCCGCAGCAGAAGGTTGTCGTTCCAGGGGATGTCGGTCACGCCGCTCATCTCGATCGTGGCCAGCGGACGACGGCAGCCGCCGCCGATAAAGATCGAAACCAGAACAACACACACCAAAACACCCAAATACCGATTACCTTTCATAACCATCCCTCCTTGCCGAATATGATTATAACCAGCGCGATATGGCGAATATTAACATAGGGCTCTTAAGAAGGACAACCATATCGCAGTTGAATCGCGACTCGCTTGTGGAACCCGCTCAAAGGGCCAAACAATCAAGCCACGGATTCAACAACACCCTTTCAGCTCACAGGTAACCAAGCGATCTCAGGCCTTCTCTCCTCCTGCGGAGTTCCTCCTCGTCGATTTCCGCGGGGACTCTCCCCTCGGCGTCCTCGACCGGATCGAAACGGATGTGGTGGATGAAAAAAGGCGGGGGGGCTTGGTCGCCGGGCCGAAGTTGAAGCTCCGCCGCAAAATTCTCATCTTCTACCGTCACCTCTCCCCAATCAAGATACCCGACTCCCGGGCGGGAGAGTTCCCTGACGTCCAAGGGCTCCAAGAAAGGATCGTCCCGCGAAAAGCGGCTGAGAAGCCCCAGCTCTTCAATCCCGACCGCGCCGGAATCCAGAATCTCCACCAGGGCGGAAGCTTGATAGGGCCCATCGGGCATCGCGATCGAGATCTCGATCGGGGGGACCGGCGCGGCGGACGGCAGGCAGAAAAGCCCTCCCCGGTGCGTTTCCGTGTTCA
>PUNC01000211.1 GCA_003551625.1 PVC group bacterium
GTTAATCATTTTTATAGCCTTTATTGAACCGGTTCAACAAAAGAGGGTAATTTTCAATATAAGCTATTCAAGTTTAGTTTGTTACATATATCACGACCAACACTTTTTGAGTATTATGCCCATTGCGAGGCCCGAAAGCTTTCGGGCCGAAGCAATCTCTTGCGGAGTTGGGACAGGCTGCGCAATCCCATTAGTTTATGGCGGATAGAGAATTAAAGTGTAATTTTTGTCAAATTGCCGGTCAGGGATCAATGATTCTCAGGGAGCCCGATCCGGGATCTATCCGACGATAATAACAGTTGCGGGGGCGGCCGTCCCGGTTCCGGGTGTGGCAGATCCCGCCGCGGGTCGGACGAACGCGGTAGAGCAGCGAGTTCTGCTCGCAGTTGACGAAGGCCTCGACCAGCTCGAAGGTTTCGCCCGAGGTCGCCCCCTTCTCCCAGAGTTCGTTCCGGGAGGTGCTCCACAGGATCAGCCGTTTCTTTTTCAGCGTTTCGCGCAGCGCCTTTTCGTTGGTGTAGGCGACCAGGATGACCTCTCCGGTATCGGCGTTCTGGACCGCCACCGGAATCACGTCCGGGCAGGCGGCGGCCACCCGCGCGATCTTGTCGAAGTCGAGCCGCAGTTCTGTTCCTTCTTCCAGTTCTTTCATTTTCTCTTCCGCGTTAATTTCAGATGTTCGGAAATTGGAGTTCCGGGCGAAAGCCCCGGCCTTTCCCGCTAGGCTCTCTCCGTCAACCTCTGCCGGACGGTCCCCGCGCTCCAAGAACCCTCGGGCTAAGCCCTCGCCGCTTGAATGGCTTCCGCCAGGCTCAACCTTCCTTCGTAGAGCGCCTTGCCCGCGATCACGCCGGCCAGCCCCTTCCCTTCCAACCGTTTGAGCTTAACGATATCTGCCCGTTCCGCCACCCCCCCGGCGGCGATCACGGCCAGTCCCGTGGCTTCGAGAAACTCCTCCAGGGCCGCCAGGTTCGGTCCCTCCAGGGTGCCGTCAACCGTGGTGTCGGTATAAACGGCGGTTTTGAAGCCGATCTTCTTCAGCGTCTTTCCCAGGGCCGCCGCTTCCAGCTCCGATTCCTCCATCCAGCCCTTGATCATCACCCGGCCCTCACGGGCGTCGATCGAAGGCAGGATCCGGTTTTCAAAGGAACGGAAGAGGTCGCGCATAAAATCGGGGGAGATCGCCGCCCGGCTACCCACGATCACCCTGGCCGTGCCGGCCGAGAGCGCCCGCTCGATCGACTCCGGGGAGCGAAACCCCCCGCCGGCCTGAACGGGAATCGTGACCAGCGAGACGATTCTCAGGATAATATCGAGGTTGGCCGGTTCTCCCCGAAAAGCGCCGTCGAGATCGACCAGGTGAAGAAACTCCGCCCCCTCCCGCTCCCACCTCCGGGCCACCGTCTCCGGGTCATCGGAATAAACCGTCTCCCGGTCGGCCTTGCCCCGGTAAAGCCGGACGCATTTGCCCCCTTTGATATCGATTGCCGGCAGAACAAGCATACAGTCCAGTCAAGCCGATTGCGGTTGTTTCCCTCTCGCCTCCCCTCCCCCCATTTGGGGAGAGGGCCGGGGCGAGGGGAATTGATTCAAAGTTTTCCCTTTGTCGACGGTGTCCCCTTTCGGCGGGACTGTATCGCCAGCGCCCGGGACAGGGCCCGGCCCAAACCCTTGAAGACCGCCTCGATCATATGGTGCTGGTCTTCGCCGTCCAGAACGCGGACGTGGAGGGTGAGCCCGGCGTGGTCGCAGATTGCCTTGAGGAACTGGGGGATAAGGCCGACGTTGAAGTCGCCGAGCTTGATCCGGCGGCCCCGGGGAGTGTAGGAAAGCCAGCTGCGCCCTCCCACGTCGACCGCGACCATCGCCAGCGCCTCATCCATCGGCAGCAGCGATTCCCCGTAACGACGAATCCCCGACGAGTTTCCCCGGGCCTTCTTCAGCGCCTGCCCGAGACAGATGCCGACATCCTCCACGGTATGGTGCTGGTCCACCTCCAGGTCCCCCCGGGCCCGGATCGCGAGATCGAAGCCGCCGTGGAAGGCGAACAGGGTCAGCATATGATCCAGGAAGGGAACCCCGGTCGCGATCTCGGCCTTGCCCGATCCGTCCAGATCGAGGCGGACGGCCACCGCCGTCTCGCTGGTCTTTCGTTCCACCCGTCCCGTCCGGCTCTTCATCGATTCATCCTCCCGGTATTGAGCGGCGACATTTTGGTCGCGGCGGCGCGCGGAGCGCGCCGCCGGCTATGACAGTATCTCGCCCAGAGCGTCAAGCAGCAGCTTCATCTCCCGCCGTCGTCCCACGCTGATCCGGAGGCATTGGTTCAGGCGGGGGCTTTCAAAATACCTGATGAGTATCTTGCGTTCCAGCAGAGACCGATAGATATCCCCCGCTCCGCCCCTGCCGGGTTCGGCCAGCAGGAAGTTGGCTCCGGAGGGATGAACGCGAAAACCAAGATTTTCCAAGCCGCGGCGCAGGTAGTCCCGCTCATTCTTGATTGCCGTTACGATCTTTCGGTGGTATTCGGCGTCGTCCAGGGCCGCTTCGGCGGCGAGCGCGCTGATCCGGTTGAGGTTGTAAGAGTCTTTGACCTTCATCAGGCCGGAGACGATCTCTTCGGAAGCGAATCCGTAGCCGACCCGCGCCCCGGCCAGGGCAAAAGACTTGGAAAAGGTGCGGGTGATCAGCAGCTGGGGGTATTTCCGCACCAGGGAGAGGCAGTCGTTATCGGCGAAATCCACGTAGGCTTCGTCGACGATAACCGGACCGTCGGAGTTCTCGACAATCTCGTCGACCAGTTCCGGGGAATAAACCGTCCCGGTGGGCGAATTCGGAGAAGCCAGGAACTTGATCTTGGCCCGGGCGCGGATAAAGGCCGGGGAAACCTTAAATTCGTCGTCGAGCTCGATCTCCTCCAGCTTCCCGCCCTGGATCCTGACCAGCACCCGGAAGAGCGAATAAGAAGGAGTGGGCATAACCGCGACTTCTCCGGGAGCGAGGTAAGCGCGCAGCATCATGGCCAGCAGCTCGTCGGAACCGTTGCCCACGATCACGTTATCCCGGCTGAATCCGTAGGCGGCCGCCAGCCGGTCGCGCAGCCGGAGCGAATCGGGATCGGGATAGAGTCTCAACAGTCTCCCGGGGATCTTCCCGATGGCCTCCGCCACCCGGGGGGACGGAGGATAAGGATTCTCGTTGGTGTTGAGCTTTACGAACCCGTCTTCTTTCGGCTGAAACCCGGGAACATAGGGCTCCAACTCGGCGATGTTATCCCGCAGCCAGATCACGCTTTCTTCCGCCTCTTTCGTCCGGCCAGCCGGAGTCGCGCCGAGAGGAGATGTGCCTCCAGGCCTTCCAGGCGGGCCATAGTTTCAATCGCGTTCAAGTCGTTTGCCAAAGACCGGCGATTATAGGCGATCAGGCTGCTCTTCTTCAAGAAGTCGTTGACCGACAGGGGGGAGAAGAACCTGGCCCCGCCGCCGGTGGGCAGCACGTGGCTGGGACCGGCGGCGAAGTCGCCGGCGGCCACCGGGCTGAAACGACCGAGAAAGATGGCGCCGGCGTTTTTTATGCCGGGCAGGACCGACTTGGGACGGGACGTTATGATCTCCAGGTGTTCGGGCGCGATCCGGTTGATCAGCTCGGCGCCCGCTTTCAAGCCGGAAACGAAAACCAGAAAAACGCTGTCCTTGAGCTCGGCCGCCGCCGCCGGGCCCCCCGCGGCGCCGGAAGCGAAGCTCCGCAGGCGTTTTCGCACCGCTTCGATCAGGCGGCGTGAGGTGGTGATCAGAAAAGCTCTCCCCCCGGGACCGTGCTCGACCTGGGCGAGAAGATCCGCCGCCGCCAGATCGGGGTCGCAGGAAGAATCGGCCAGGATGGCGATCTCGCTGGGTCCGGCCGGAAGATCGATATCGACCCGGCCGAAAACCTCCTTCTTGGCCAGGGTGACCCAAATATTGCCCGGCCCCACGATCTTGTCCACCCGGGGCAGGCTTTCGGTCCCGAAAGCCAGGGCGGCCACGGCCTGGGCCCCGCCGACCCGGTAGATCTCTCCGGCGCCGCAATAATCGGCGGCGGCCAGAATGAAAGGGTTCACCGTTCCGTCGGAAGCGGGAGGGGTGGCCACGACGATCCGCCGCACGCCCGCCATCCGGGCGGGGACCACCCCCATAAAGACCGAGGAAACCAGGGGCGCGGTTCCGCCCGGGACATAGACGCCGACCGTATCCAGCGGGGCGACCCGTTCCCCCCATAAGAGGCCGTCCCCCCGATCCGCGGCCCAGGAAGAGCTCATCGCCGGCGCGTTGAAGCGGCGGATGTTGTCCGCCACCCGCCGGAAGGCCTTTTCGATTTCAGGGGTTAGCCCCCTCCGCGCCGCCGCCCGTTCCACCGGGCCGATGGAGAAATCGGCGATCTTGGCGCCGTCGAACTTTTTCGTCAGCCGGCGCAGGGCCCGGTCGCCGTTTCGACGGACGTCGTCGATTATGCGCCGCACCGACTCCACGGCGACGAGGGGATAGGCTTCGCGCTCGAGCAGCTTCTCCAATACGGCTTTGCCGTTTTTGCTGTAGTCGATGAGCTCCATCACCCGGATATCATAAAGTTAATCCGCCGAGGCGGACAAGCCGAAATCCCGGCCGGCCCGGTCAACGGGCGGCCTGGCGGACCGCTTCCTTGATCCGCCGGACGTGGCCCCGCCCCAGACCCTTGACTTCACAACCCAGTTCAAAGTAACGGCGGATGGCGTCGTCGTCCAGGATCCCGAAACAATCGATGACCGCGATCGGCTTGCCCGCCCAACCCACGACCTGATCGGGATCGAGGCCGAGATACTGCTTGTGGGGAACCGCCAGGATCAGGGCGTCCGAGTCCCGGAGCGAGGCCGGCAGGTCTTTCTCGACCCGCAGATTGACCAGGTCGTCCTGATTCCGGAAGAAACGGGCCCACGACTGTCCCGGGGCGGGATAGACATCCTGCTTCTCGAACTCGAACCAGTGTTCCAGATAGGGGTCGTGGACGCGCAACTCCGCCCCCATCTCGGCGAGCTTGCGGACCACCAGTTCGCTGCCGCTGTAGCGGCTGTCACCGACGTCCTGGCGGTAGCTGGCGCCGCAGAGCAGGACAATGGCGCAAGCCGGTTTGCGGCCCATATTCCGCAGGGCGTCCCGGGTCAGCTCGGCGGCGTGAAGGGCCCGGGTGTCATTGATGTCGATGGCCGCGGGAGTGATTTTGAAGACCTGATCCCCGTCGGAGAACCCGAGGATGTGCTGGTAAGCCCAGTAACCGAGCCCGCCGTCCTTGGGCAGGCAGTATCCTCCCACCCCGGGGCCCGGGAAGATGATGTTGTTGTGGGTGGGCCGCATCTTGATGGCCTGGATCACCTTGATCAGGTCCACGCCGTTGCGCTCGGCAAACAGGCTCCATTCGTCCAAGAAAGCCAGGATCGCGGCCCGGTAGGAGTTCTCCACGATCTTGGTCGTCTCCGACTCGATCGGTCGGTCCATCACCGTCAGGGGAAAGTCCCGGGTATTGAGGACCTCGCGCAAAAACTTCTCCACCCGTTTCCGCGCTTCATCGTTGCAGCCGGAACAGACCCGCCAGAAGTCCCGGATGCTGGCGACGTAGTCCCTCCCGGGCATCACCCGTTCAAAGCTGTGGGCCAGCAGCGGTTCGGCGTCAAGTCCGCGGCCGGCGAAAGCCTTCTTGAGAATCGGCCAGGCCACGAACTCGGTGGTTCCGGGGGCGACCGTGGTTTCGATCAGGACCAGGCAGTCGGGACGGATCTTTTCGCCGATGGTCCGCATCGTCGCCTCCAGGGCGTCCATATCGGCCTGGCCGGATCTCATATTTCCCAGATCCCTTTTGATGAAATCGCACTGGACGTCGACCACCACGCAATCCGCCAGCGCCAGGCAGTCGTTGTTGAACGTGGCCGTCAGCGTCTTCTCCTCCAGGACGCATCTTTCGATCAGCTTGTCGACTTCCGGATCCTCGGCCTTGACCGGCGACTCCCCCCGGTTGAGCAGCGGAATCTTCCAGAAACTGCGCGAGCTCGGCCGCTGGCAGCCGATGACGAATTTGGCGGGTTCGCCCTTTTCGTCCCGCGCGGCGGCCACGATCGCCGCCATCACCGCTCCGACGAACCCCACCCCCATCACCACCACCACCTCCCGTCCGGCCTTCTTCGCGGCGGCGGCCAGATTCTTCAAGCGTTCGAGTTCCGCCGGATAATCCTCCTCCGCCGGGATGGCGAATTTTTCTCCGGCGGGACTGACCGAATGGTTCGTGGTTCCCCTCTTTTTGCCCATTTCTTTCTCCTTTATCGAACACCGTAGGTATCGTCACCATATCCCCGGTCGGCATCGGCGGATTGATCGTGGTCTACGATGATCAATTCCTCCGTCGAAAACCCGAGTGACTGCGCCTTCGCGACCAATCTCTCCAGCACGGCCGGCTCCAGGAAAGGCGAACGGGAAAGAATCCACAGGTAGGAACGGCTGTGCCCGCAGACCAGGGCGTAACGGTAATCCTCCCGGTCCAAAGCGATGATGTTGTAGCCGGCGTAGAACGGTCGGAAGAAGGAAACCTTGAGCCTACCGACGTCCGGCTCCCCGGCAAGATAGGCCCTGCCCCGCGCGCTCGACCACTCCCCCTTTTCGGGATTAAAACCCCGGTTGAACACATCGATCCCGCCGTCGGCGCGGCGGGTGTAGGTCGCGGTGACGTTGTTGAGCCCCCGCTCGAAACGGTGATCGAGCCGGGCGATCTCATACCAGGTCCCGAGGTATCTCTCGATCTCGAAGCCGGTCACCGGTTCGACGTTTTGGGGAATCCCGGTACAGGCGGCGACCGACGCCGTAAAAAAAAGAGCGGCGATTGTTTTCCGGAGGGGGCTCATCACTGCCGGGGGTTAAGCTTTATTCCTCCGGCCGCAGCCGTTGTTTCAGGGCCATCTTCAGCATATGGGTCACCACCACGATCACGTCCTCGACCTCCTCGTAGGAATCCTCGGAGATCGCGATGACGTGATCGGCCAGTTCCGCCAATCTCCCCCCTCCCATTCCGACCACGGCCGCGGTAACGGCGCCGGAAGTGCGGGCGTATTCGACGGCGTTGACCACGTTGGGAGAATTCCCCGAAGCGCTCAAGCCGATGACGATGTCCCCCGGTTCGAGAAAGTTGACCAGTTGCTCCTTGAAGACCACTTCGTAACCGACGTCGTTGGACCAGGCCGTCATCAGGGGAACACAGTCGTTGAGACAGAGCGCCTTGACCCGGGGGAGCCCCTTCCCCGCCAGGCCCTTGGCCAGGTCGCAGACGAAGTGCGAGGAAGCCGCCGCGCAGGCCCCGTTGCCGAAGACGAATATTCTCCGCCGGTGGCGTATCGTCCCTTCCAGCGCATCCACCAGCGTTGTAAGTTTTTCCCAAGACAGGCTGCTGAGCGAAGCCCTGACCCGATCGGCGTATTCTTTCAAGAAAATTTCAGTCTTCATCGCTTTTTCCCCTTTCCTGATATCTTAAACCCGTCCTCTTACGGCCACAACCATTATATCGGCGGCGGCGGATTATAGCGACGCCCCCGGCGGCGGCCAAGATGGATGATCCGACGGGACAAGCCGGACGAAGATGCGGGCTGTCAGTCCCAGCCCGTCAAATCGGCGTTCGGCCGCTTTTCGGACCAGCCCCTCCTCCTCCCAGCGCTCCAGCCGGGCGGACCAGCGCCGCAATCCTTCGATCAGGTGGCGGTTGCCGAGCCGGTTGTAAGGAGAATCCTCCCCGACGTCGATCAGCAGAAAATAAACCGCGCCCGGGTGCCAGAAGGTGACCGCCGGACGACCCGCCAGACCGAATTCCCAATGCCAGAGATGAGGGGGAAGCGTTCCCAGCCAGGCGGGAACGCAGAGGGGATGGAGAGTATCGATGGTCGATTTCACGAACTCCACCACCTCCCGGGTATCGTGCGGCATGGCGTCGGGCGCCGCCGGATTGAAATAGTCTTTCGGATAACGGATGAATCGGGGGGCGGAAGCCAGTCCGAAGAGAGTCGAGTAGTCCAGCCGCAACTCCTGCCGGTGAAGGTTGAAGGAAAGAACGGCGTTGGTCGCCTGTCGGTAGTAGGAAGGAAGCTTATGCAGATCTCCCAGGGCGAAGACGGCCAGCAGCGCGGCGGTTCCCCATCTCCACCCGGCCGGGAATCTTTTCCAGGCCCACACCGTCGCCGCCGCCGAAAGAAGCAGCAGAAAGGGAAAACCAAGGTAGATAAACCTTTCCTGGCTGTTGACTATCATCGACATCGGAACGACGTTGGCGAGAAACAGGAATAAAAGAAAGCGGGTTTTTGCCGCGCGCAGGCGGGCGAAGCCGAAGGCGATCCCGGCGAGGTAAAGCAGGTAGGTGGCGGCCGAATACCCATAAGCGTAGTAGAGAGCGCGAACGAAAAAAAGCCGGTTGTCGAGACGGGAGTAACCGAAAGGGTTCCAGCCCCCCGTATCCCCGACGCGGAAAAAGAACATCCCCAGTTTGTCCGAGGTGGGGGGGACAAGAACCCACGGTCCCCATACCAGCAGAAAACCCGCGGCCAGCCAGGGAAGCGAGGCGAAGACCCTTTTGCGATCGAGCCCCTCGGCCCGGAAGAAGGCAAGGCTGGCCAGAAAAGCGGCCAGGGCCGTGCCGAAAAAAGCCCCGTAGATATACTTGGTCAGGAACAACGCCGCCAGGAGCGCTCCCGAAGCCAGCGAGAGCGCCCGTCCGCCCCGTCGCCAGGCGCCGGCCAAAAATAGTACCAGCGACAGGACGAGAAAAAGCCCGATATTCTCCGCCATCGCGGTCGAAGAGAGCACGTGGAACATCGGTGAGATCGCGAGCAGCGCGGCGGCCAGCACCCCCACGGCGGTGGTGAAAAGTCTTCGGCCGACCAGATAGAGCAGAAAAACGGAGATCGCCCCGAAGAAGGCCGCGGCCAGCCGGGACGAGGCGTAGTTGTAGCCGCCGATCAGGAGAAATGGCGAGGTGAGCCAGGACTGCATAAACGGCCAGTATACCTGGGAGTGGGTATGCCTCCAGAAAGCTCCCGGGTCGACGGCGGCCAGGCTGCGGGCGATCAGGAGGCTGAAGAAGGAGTGATGAGCTTCGTCCCAACTGAAAGGAGCGGAATTCTCGATCAGGTAGCAATAGTTAAAGATCAGGGCCGCGATCGACAGCGCGGCGATTGCGATGGCGGCCGCCCCTGGTTTTTTCATCTCGCCGGCGTCCCCGCGATAACGCTTTGAGCGAACCGGCTCCCGGTCCGGATCAGACGCCTGATCCCCCCCGAAGCGCGGACGGCGGTCAGTCTCTTTAGGATATAGCGCGGACGAAGATAAAACCTCCGGTAGGAATAATCCACGAAAGCTTCCACCTCTTCCGGGGAAAGAGAATCCAGGGAGGCGATCATCCGGCAGGAACCGTCATAGTCCTCCCAGTCGCCGCTCAGCAGCCGGCCGGAGTCCTTGAGTTCCCGGTAATACCTGGTTCCGGGATACGGCGTGATGATGGCGAACTGGGCGTAATCGGGTTTCAGTCCGATGGTGAACTCAAGCGTGCGCTCCATGGTTTCCCTGGTTTCTCCGGGCGAGCCGTACATCACGGTGGCGTGGGTCTTCATCCCCAGAGATCGGGTCAGGGAGAAAGCCTCCTCGGTCTGTTCCGGGGTGAAGTTTTTCCCGATCGTCTCCAGGATCTTCCGGTCGGCGCTTTCCACGCCGTAGCGGATCATATAGCAGCCGGCCGACTTCATCTCCTCCAGCAGCACCCGGTCCACCCCGTCCACCCGGCCGAAACAGCTCCAGTCCAACCGAACGCCGGACTGTTTCAGGCCCCGGCAAATGTCGGTAACGTGGCTCCGTTTCAGGGTAAAAGTCTCGTCATCGATGAAAATCTCCTTAACCCCCATAGCGATCAGGGCCCGTATCTCTTCCACCACCGGCTCCGGCTTCCGGTAGCGGACGGAGCCGCCGTAAAGCACCTGGGGGGCGACACAGTAGGAACAGGGGAACGGACAACCCCGCAGGGTCCGGATCGGGATACACGGATGATTGCGGGCGATCGGATCCCAGTATTTATCCAGGGGAAGTTGGGAGTACAGGGGCATCGGGAAGATGTTGATGTCGGTCAGGGGGCGGGGAGGGTTGATCATCGGCCTCCCTTCGGGGTCTCTCCAGCCCAGTCCGGGAATATCCTCAATCGCCCCCCTCCCCTCCAGCGCGGCGGCCAGCTCCCGAACGGTCTCCTCGTATTCGCCGACACAGACATAGTCGACCGGGAATTCCCGCAGGGACTCTTCCGGCAGAGCGCTGACGTGCAGCCCCACCAGGGCGACCCGCGGGCCGAAGTTGTCGCGGATCCAGACCGCGGTCTCCGCGTCGCGCTTGACGCTGATGGTGGAGGCCTCGATCACCGCCAGGGACGGCTTGATCTCCTCCAGCCGGCGGGCCAGGGCCGGACGGTTCCAGCCCAGCGCGGCGGCGTCGATGATCCGCGCTTCGCCTCCGCCGGCCCGGAGATGGGCGGCGGCGACGGCGAGAAAGATGGGGGGGACCAGGTAGCCGGAACGGTTGACCCGGCCACCCCAGCGGCTGGAGCGCTGGTGAAACTCCGGCCCGGGAGCGTTCAGGAATAGTGTCGTCATAACCCCCGCATTCTTCGGACGAGCAGGTTCTTCAGGCCGACCAGCATCCCCGCGATCCAAACGGTATTCCGCAGAAAGAGCAGCCCCTGGGAACCGAGGAAGACCGCCGGCGATCTGCCCCGGCTCGACAGGACCTCCCGGGTGATGTTGAAAACCGAGATATTGACGAAGAGAAAGAGCGCCGCGGCCGGGATCAGGAAAACCGGGGAGAATACCCCGGCGATAAGCGCCAGCCCGAACGCCAGCGTGAACAAGGGCTGAAACTGGATATACCAGGGGAAAAAGTCGTCGGTGAGACTGTGGCTTCGGTCGCGGGACGAGAAGACCCGGATATAGGCGCGGGCGTTTCGGTAATTGCGTCTTAAATACAGCGAAAGGCTTTCCTCGGCGTCGTGATAAACGACCATGGCCGGATCAAAGACGATCCTCCAGCCGCCTTCGCGGAGCTTGTAGCCCATATCGGTATCCTCCCCCCCCACTTTGGTCCATACTGAGAAACCGCCGACGGCGCGCATCGCTTCCACCCGAAACAGGGTTACCGGCCCCTCCACCGACTTGGCCTCCCTCCCCCGGTTGCGGTAGCGGACAAAGTATTCCCGGGAACGCACCGCCGAAACCAGATTGGTGATGCGGTAGATTTTCTCTCCGGTCACCGCTCCTACCCGGCGATCGCGGAAATACCCGATGGCGGCGCGGATCCAGCCCGGGTCGGCCTCGCAATCGTCATCGGTGGTTGCCAGGAACTCGCCGTCAATGGTTCGCATCACCAGGTTGCGGGCGGCGGCCACGCCGATCCCCCCGCTCCGCAGCACCCTGATTTTTCCTCCGAAACCCTCGAGCATTCGCGCCGTCTGGTCGGTGGATCCGTCGTTTACCACCACCACTTCCTTGTCGGAATACTCGGTAGCCAGAAGAGAGCGGACGCACTTGGCGATCTTCCGCTCGCCGTTGCGGGTGGCGACCATCAGGACGGTTTTAGCCGGCTTCATCGTCTCCAGTCCCGGAACCCGCGGCGGTCAGGACTTCTTTCCTTTCGCGATTCTCCGGAGCCGTTCCTCGGTCTCGCGGTGGGCGATATTTAGGGAGTGAATTACGATCCCGCAGGCCAGGGCGATCGTCCCCGAAAGCGAAAACAGCAAACCTAAGCCGAACAACCAACCCCTACCGCTCAGGATCCCGGCCGGGATCAGTGCCGCCGCCGCGGCGTGAAAGAGGAGAAAGACGGTCCCGCCGAGTGTCATCGGCTGATGCTCGCGCAGCAGCGTGAAGATGGTTAGGAGTATCCGGTAACCGTCCTGCACGGTCTTCAGCTTGGAGGAACTGCCCGCGGGCCGCCGGCCGTAAGCCACGTCGACCGACCTAAGCCTCAGCCCTTCCCGCACGCACTTGATATTGATCTCGGTCTCGATCTCGAAACCGCCCATAATCAGGTTGAGTTCCCGCGCCGTCTTCCTATTGAAAGCCCGGAAACCGCTGAGCATATCGGGGATCTCGACCCGGTGGAGACGGCGGGTGAGAAAACGGATAAGCTTGTTGCCGAACAGATGAAAGTTGCCGAAGGAGCCCGGAGCGTAATCGGCCAACCGGTTGCCGATACAGATGTCGCATTCCCCGGATATAACGGAAGCGAGAAGTTTCCGCCCGTCCTCGGCGCGGTAGGTGTCGTCGCCGTCCGCCATCAGATACCAGTCCGCCTCCACTTCCCGGAGCAGCCGCTGAATCATATGGCCTTTGCCCGGTCTCCGTTCGTAAACAATCCGGGCGCCCGCCCGGAGAGCGAGATCAGCGGTGGCGTCGGTGGAGGCGTTGTCGCCGACCCAGATCTCGGCTTCCGGAAACTTGGCCCGGAAATCCCCGATCACTTTCCCGACCGTCTTTTCCTCGTTGTAGCAGGGGATAAGAATCGCGGTTTTCATCGATTGGACCTTAAAATTCCTTAATTTCCCCGCCCCCCCGGCGGCGGGGAGAGATTATTTCTCCGAAGCGGCGCGTCGAGGCGTAAGCCAGGGCAAGATAATACACCGCCAGCGGAAGTATGATCAGCATCGCCCGATTGATCGTGGTCCCGATTTTCAAGAACTCGAAAAACGGCGTGAATATGAACAACCCCAGGGTAATGGCCAGGGCGCCCGCCAGGCTCAGCGCCGGGTACCGGGCCGGGGTCTTCAGGATCCGCGGAAGAGCGCATACCCCGGCCGCAATCAAGACCGGCCAGATAATATTGTAATTGGCGGTGTGGAACAAGTATCTCGAGAGGTAACCGAACGCTTCCGGGTGAAACTGGATGGCGCGTTCGTCCGGCCGGGGACCCAGCGCCAGGCCCAGCGCCGCCTTGGTCGCGAACCAGGGGATATTGACGACAAAAATCGCGCCCAGGAAAAGCGCCGCTTCGGTCGCCCACTCCCGCGCGCGGGGGCGGCGCAACAGTTGGAAGAGCGCGAATGGAGGTAAAACGCCGGCCAGCACCAGGGCCAGCATCTCGTCCTTGACGGAGAGACCGACCGCCAGCACGAGGCCGGCCGCCAGCAGTAATCCCCGCTTGCGACCGCGAAACCAGCGGTTAAGGAGCGCGATTCCCGCAAAGAGAAAAAACGCGCACACGATATCCAGGTAGGCGAAACCGGCGTGGAAGGCCAACAGGGGCGAACTGAGAAGAAAATAGACGAAGACCAGGGCCGGAAAAACCGGGAGGAATTCCCGAAAAGTCTTCCCGGCGACGATGCCCAGACAGAGCCAGATCAGGGGGGAAAGGAGATTGGCCGCGGCGTCGCTCCATCCGCCTGTCCAGGTTGTCACCCAGACCTTGAAGAGCGGTATTCCTTGGGGATAGGCCGGCCGGTATCCTCCCATAAACCAGGGGCTATCGGGATCGGGTACGATCGAGCCGGTATGATAAAAGACCTGAGGCTTGAAGTTGTAGTTGGCCACGCTGTCGTCGAAGTAGGTCGGCGTAAAGACGGCGTGAAAGAGGGCGAAGGAGAACTTGGCGGCCAGGAGAAGAACGATCAGGGCCGCGGCGGCCTTCTGCGCCTTGGTGAATCCGGAGGGGAATCGAAGCCGGAAGGGAGCCGTTCTCGGCCGTTTCCGACGGAAGAAGCGAAACGGGGCGATGAGGATGAAAGGCCAACCGATGGCGGTAACGGTGATGAAGCTGAAGGGGATGCGGGCGATTCCCAGGTAAAAAAGGTAGAAACCCACCGTTCCCACGCCCAGCGCGAAAGCCAGCGCGGCCCTCTCCACGGAGCCGAAGAGTCTCTCTCTTCTTTCCAGGAGGGACAGGATCGCCGATCCGATCGCGAAGGGGAACAGGTAAGCCGCCCCCAATCCCAGCAGCTGGGCGGCGTTCACGGCTCCACCTCCAGGAAAATAAAGGACTGGGGGTCGTAACGGGCCAGGAACCTTCCCGGGCCGGAAACGAACCTGTCCTCCCCCCGGTGGTAAATCCTACCCGCTTCGGGATCGAATAAATATTCGGGGCGGCGATAGACGACCAGGTATCGCGGATATTCTCCGGAAAGGTGCTTTTCGGTGGAGGGATCGATCATCTTGGCCGGATAGAGAAAATTCTTCAGCCGGACGTCGAACGGCCAGAACGGGTAGGGAAGAAGCGCGAAGACTGACTCCTCCGGGATATGTTCCCGGCAGAAATCAACGAAACGGTAGAAATCTCCCAGGCCGGGAAAGGTCTTTTCCTCCGGGGGAGGAAGAACAAAGGAACGGTAAACTTCGCCGGCCGTCCGCCCCAGCTCCCAGGTCTCGCGGAGATCGGATATCAACCACAGGACCAGCAGGCAGCTCCCCGCGACGGCCGCAACGCGTCTTCTCCGCGCGCCGCCGGAAGCAAAAAACAGGATCGCCGCGATCAGGACCGTCCAAAACGCCGCCAGGTTCAGGTAGTAGGCCAGGGTCCGGTTGAAGAGCGGCGGCGAGGGCAGGCTGTTGATGCTTCCCGGATGCAGGGCGCGTTTACGGGCCAGCCCCCGGAGCTGGTGACGAAGATATCCTCCCAGAGACCAGGGGCCGACCTCCAGCGAGTGAAGGACAAGCGGGCCGGGATGGCCTTCAAACACGAGGACCAAGCGTCCGGGGGCGCCGCGCCAGCGGGGAGACGCTCCCAGGTCGACCCTGACCGACTGGGGGGAGGTCTCCATCGCGATCGGGACCGGCAGCTGGGCCCATTGGCCGTCGGGCCCCTGCCAGGCGACCAGCGCCCGGCGGGGGCTTCCGGCGGTCAGGGAAAGGGTAAGAACGCGATCGCGCGCCGCCAGCGGGATTCCCGGCGGCGAAAAGAAGACGACCTCTTCCTCCCCCGCCACTTCCCAGCCGGCCCCGCTTCGCCGATCCCGGACGGCCCCCTCCACCCGCCAGCCGGAGACCCCCTCCCGCGTGCTGAAATCGGCGCGGAGGCCGGCGGCGGGAAAACCGGTCCGGACGAAGATCAAACTCAGGATTGAAATTATCAGCGCGTTTCGAAGCATATGGATCAATCTGTCGTAGCGCAGGGCTTCAGCCCTGCCTTGTCTGTTGCCGCGCAGGGCTTGAGCCCTGCAAAACTCGCACCATTTTGCAATTGTGTATCTCCCTCAAATCACGGCCTCTTCAATGCCCGGGGAATCGTGAGTATCTGATGCTGTTCCAGCAGCTGGCCGGGCGGAATCCCCCAGGCGCGGGGAAGATAGTTAAGCGCCATGGCGGTGTCGAAGTGGCGGTAGAAAGCGGCCGCCGCCTCTGGGGGCAACCGTAGCCCCTCGCGCCTGGTCAACCCGATCAATTGCAGGTCCCAGCTTCCCGGCGGCAAGTCTTCGGGAACCAGAATATTGGCGGTCAGGCTCACCGCCTCCCCCGCGCGCCAGCGGTGCGATGGGTAGATTCGATAGGGCGCCATCAAAAACTGCTGGACCGCCCGGCCGGGGGCGTCCCGGCTGACCAGCCGGACCAGCATCAGGATATCCGGCAGCGATCGGCGGGGCCGGAAATTGGCTGAGAAACGCAGAACTTCAAAGTCGAGTTCTTCGCCCGGAACGGCACTGGCGGCGGCAATCTCCAGATCCGGAAGGGTCTCCGCCGTCCGCCAGCGCCGGGCCGGCTCTTCAAATGCGATCAGGCCGGGGACGAACTCCCCGCCTCTTCTGAACAGGGCCAGCGAGTTGACGGTCGCGGCCAGTTCCCATTCGCCCTCCCGCAGGAACGAGTAGATCGACCGGTCGCCTCCGGGAGTGTAAAAGTCATAGAAGGTGAGCCGGTCGTCGAAGTCCACCAGCAGATATTCCGCCCCCTCCTGCATCACCGGAACGTGCGCCTCCCAGTCCGGGCGGCGGGCGGATGCGTAAAGATGGTAGAAGAAGAACATCCGCGGCCGGTTGGACAGTTTCGGCGTGAACGCGAAAGTCGCCGTCACCGGCGCCTCCGGCGGGATTTCATTGACCATCGCCTGACGAACCGCGTCTTCCCGGGTGAAACGCCAGTCTTCAAACTGCCGGGGGAGCTCGGGAATCGGGCCGAAACTCCAGGCCGTAATAACGGCGACGGCGGTCACCGCCGCCGCGGCCCAACCGGCGGTCTTCCGGAATGGAAGCCATCTCAAAAGGTTTTTCAGCCCCAGGACGGCGGCGGCGAAGACCATCGGAGTGATGATCGAAGAATACTGGTAGCGGATGGAGAAATGGGTGAACCTCTCCGAGAGCAGCCCTTCGGCCATCGAGATCAGGACCATCAGCGCCCCGGCGGGGTTGAGCAGGGGCAGCAGGGCCACTGGCGAGAGCAGCTGCCAAGCGTAAGTGATTTTGGGGCGGATAAAGACGCCGCGGACGACATACCCCGGCCGCGTGAGCACGGTCCGGAGTATCTCGCCGGGGGTGGAGCCGAGCCAGCCGAAGAACATCTCCACCATCTCGGGAGTCTTCTCCGGCTCGAGCGGGGCGACCAGGCGCGGGATCAGACTAACGCAAACATAAAACCAGGCTAGGGACGAAACCACCGGAACGATCCCCCAGCGCCATCTTTTCCAGAATGAAGCGTCCGGGCCGCCCCGGGCGGCGATCAGAGCGTAAACCCCCAGGGCGAAGACGGGGATGGCCACGTCCTGCCGCACCGAAAGGGAGAGGAAGACGAAAAGAAGGTACCGTCCCCAGCGCCTTTGCTGCAGAAAGTAAAACGCGAACAGCAGCAGCGGGGTGGCGAAGGCGATCGGGTGGAACTCGAAAAGGTTCACGAAATGCAGGGCGGGATAGATGAGATAAGCGAAAGCCATTGCCAGCCCCAGTCCGGGGCTCAGCATCTTGCGGGCCAGCAGGAAAACCGCTCCCGCCCCCGCCGCCAGCGCGACCGACTGCAGAACCAGCAACAGCGGCGGGCCGGGAAAGAGCAGGTAGAGCGGCAGCAGCGGAAAAAAAATAAACCACTTATGACCGCTTAATATTCCCGGAGTGCCGTATTCCGGAGAGACCAGGATCCCCTGGGATAAGTTGTGAAAATTCTGGTTTATCACCGCCAGGTCCATATCGTGAAAGGAGAACGACCGGTAGCGAACCAGGGCTACCACGGAGAAAAAGACAGCGTATCCGGCAATCAAAAGCAATAGCGCCGGTACCGTCCCGCCGTTTGTTTTAACCGCCCGTCTCACTGCGTTTTTAATAGGTTTGAGGTTTGGAAGACTGTAGAATTTAAACCGGCGTTATGGCCGATGATACGGTCGGCGGCCGGGAAGCGAAGAACGCCTTCCGGAGCCCGGGAAATCCTGGCCCGTAATTTCGCCTCCCAGCGACGAAATATCAACTGCTCCGATAGCGCTGGAGACTATCGATGATTCCCTTGTATAAAACCTGGCTGATACAGATTGAAATCACCAATGCCTGCACTTTTCAGTGCGCTAATTGTACCAGGTATGTCGGTCACCACCGAAAACCTTACTTTATGGATTTGGGGATGTTCGAGAAAGCTGTCGACTCGCTAAAGGGTTACCACGGAGGGATCGGTATTATGGGCGGGGAACCGACTCTTCATCCGGAATTCCCTCAGATCTGTGAGCTTCTCAATCGAAAGGTTCCGCCCCAAAAATGCGGAATCTGGACTTCCGGGTATAAGTGGCGAGAGTACAGGAATCTGATCAAGAAAACCTTCAAATACGCCGTCAGCTTTAATGACCATAGCGATCCCAACCAAAAACATCAACCGGTTTTCGTCGCCATCGACGAGGTGATCCGAGATAAAAAATTGATGTGGGATCTGATCGACCACTGCTGGGTTCAGGAAACCTGGTCGCCGGCGATCAATCATAAGGGGGCCTTCTTCTGCGAAGTGGCCGCAGCGATGGATATATTTCTCGACGGCCCCGGGGGTTACCCCGTGGAGAGGGGCTGGTGGGCCCGGGAACCGGAGGATTTCCGCGATCAGGTCGAGCGTTATTGCCGGCTCTGCGGAGCCGCCCTGCCGATGGAATGCTCCTCCAACCGGGAAGCCGCCGACCTGATCTCTCCCGGAAATCTTGAACTGTTCAAAAAACACGGGTCGCCCAAGATCGCCCGGGGTCGATACCAGGTGTTTGATCGGGTGATGGACGACCGGGTCCGGGAACTGCGGAAGGACTGGTCCCCGCAGAATTACCTCGGGGTCCGGACCGGCAGGTTCATTAAGAAGCTTCTTCCTCTTCAGTATATCCTGCTCTTCCTTGGAGAGTTCAGGCGGAAGAAGGATCTGAAACTCGATGAACTCTGGCTGCTCAACCGGGGAACCTACAACACCCGCCGGGTCTGGATCAGGATCAAGCGGAAGCTCTTTGAGAAGAAACCTCCTCGGGGGAACTTCTCCCCACCCAACGGCGAAGAGAGAAAGTGAACCCCCTGGTTTCGATAATAATCCCGGTCCACGGCCGGCCCCGACAGGCGCTGGCCTGTATCAGATCGGCGGCCGCTTCCGACTATGACAATTTCGAGTTAATTGTCGTAGATGATTGTTCGCCCGGCGAGACCGCCGCCCGGATCGCCGCCGCCTTCCCGGAGGCCCGGTTCGTCCGCCTGCCGGAGAACCTGGGGGCCGCCGGAGCCAGAAACGAGGGGATGCGCCGCGCCCGGGGAAAGTATTTCTTTTTCGTCGACAGCGACGTGGTCGTTCAGAGGAATACCCTGAAAATACTGATCGAGGCCGCGCGGCGAACTCCGAAAGCGGGGGCGGTCGGCCCCCTGATCCGGTATCTGGAAAATCGCCGTCCGTATTTCGTCCGAACCCGGATCGATCTCGACACCGGTCGGACCATCTACGACCGGGAGATTCCTCCCGCCTCCGTGACCGTGGAGACCCACCATATCCCCTGCCTCTGGCTGGTCGCCCGGTCTGTGGTGGAAGAGGTGGGGATGATGGACCCGGTTTACCGGACCTATTTCGATGAGTCGGATTGGCAGGGGAGGATGGAGCGGGCCGGATTCCGTAACGTGGTCGATCTCTCCGCCGAAGCCGGTCACGACGTGCCCTACGCCCCCCCCGGCGGGGGTATTATCGCCGAGATGATTTCCGGGGATCCGGACAAGGCCGCCTACCATCTCCATCACCTGGCCAGGAACCGGGTCATCTTTATGAAAAAGTTCGCTTCCCGGTCCCAATATCTCCGTTTCCTGGCCTTCTACAACCAGCTCTTCCTGGCTTATTATATCTTTCGGATCCCCCTCCTTTCTCGGGCGGGTCTGGCCGTCACCTATTTCCGGGGATACCTTCGGGGTCTCCAGGTTGCCGGCCGCACGGGAAGGATAACCAGAGGGACGGAAGAGCGGGAACGGCTGCGGCTCGTCCCCGTGCCCGACGGGGAATAACCGCTTTATCTTTGTTGAGAAAACCCGGAGGCAAGATAGGCTAAACCTACGGCCGATCTCAAATAGATCATTCCTCCGGCGAGGAGGGGATAAGCGAGGAGACGTCTCCATTTCCCCTTTTCCAGAAAGACGCCGAGATAGCGGTAGGCGAAACCGAACTGTTTCCTGATCTCCGGGTCTTCCCTTCCCCACTTGGCGATGTAGGGGGCGAAGCTTCGGGTGTAATAGCGTTTCTTGGCCAGGTAACGGCGGAGGTTAAACTTCCCTTCCTGGTGGTAGAGAACTGATCTTGTGATCCCGACGCCGCCGGCGGCCCGGATCCTCCGGTCGAAATCCCAGTCCTCGGGGCCGTTGAGGCTCTCGTCGAAGCCTCCGATCTCCCGGGCGGTCGCTCTCCGGACGAACCGGACGGCGTCGATCACGGTGCCGTCGTAAAAACCGCGTTCGAAATTCCTCACCCGGCCCCAGAAACCCTCGCCGATGATCCTTTCGGGTATGTAGAGTCCGGCTAGGTTTTCCCGCTCGGACCGCTCCGCGGCCTCGGCGATCACACCGGGGCTGAGCCGCATATCGGCGTCGAGATAGAGGATGTAATCCCCCCGCGACTTTTCGATTCCGAGGTTGCGCTGGGCCGAGCGCTCCGGCCCGTGGTTGAAGACCAAGGGGGTGAAGCGGGAGGCGATCTTAACGGTGGCGTCGGTCGAACCGTTGTCCACCACTACCACCTCCACCCGGCCGGACGGGTAGTCCTGCCCCTTGACCGAGGCCAGGCATTCCCCGATCATCTTCTCCTCGTTCCTGGTGGTCACCACCACCGACACCAGCGGCCGCTTCATCACTCCACTCCCCATTCCAATGTCACAAATATTGCATAGCATTTCTAGTGACATTTGTCACAAATAATGCATGGCAATTCTAGTGACATACCTGTTTAGACAAGCGATAGATAGTGCGTTCCGTTATGCCGAGCGCCTCCGCGATCTCATCCCGGCGGTATCCCCGCGCCTGGAGCTGTTCGACGACAAAAAGGCGGCTGGCCGGGTCGCGGAGAGATTTCATCCCTCCCCTTTCCGTTATCCGTCGCAACGCCGCTTCGAGATTCTCGGACGAAAGTCGAAGGTCGTCCTCTCCGGCTGCCGGGCTTTGAAGAAGAATAGTGATTGAACCGGCAGCCTGTTCAAGCCAGAGCCTGATCCCGAATCGCCCGGCCGCTTCCCGCAACTTCATCTCCCCTCCCCGCCGCAAAGCTTTCTTCAAATAGCGCCGATAGCAGGCCTGCCTCGCGGAAAGATCTTTTCCAAGCATTCGTAAGATCGGCTGGGGATCGACAAAGGATTTCGGCAGCCCCGGACCACAATAAAGCCGCCAGGACGACCATCTGTATCCCGAGTAAGAGTTCGCCAGGCCGACCCGAACGGGATTGAGATGAATATATAGCGAGACACTCAACAGATACAACGGATCCAGGCATACCGATTGGCGAAATGGAGAGTTGAAGAGATGCCCGCGACGGCCGTATCTTCCGTTGAAATAGCAGGCATATCGATGGAAAAGATTCTGCATCGTCGCGGGGAGGTTATCCTCGGTCTGCTTTAAGAGAAGATGAACATGGTTGGTCATCAGGCAGAATGCCAGGAAATCGATACCGTGTTCTTTCCACAGATCCTTGCAAAGGCTGAGGAAATACAGCCGGTCGTCTGTCTCTACGAAAAGGGGATCCCGCCCGGCGGCATGCTGCGTGATATGAGACACCAGCCCCGCTTTGTTTATTTTGCGGCGACTTCGGAATATCCTTCTGTCACTCATGTCACTGGAATTGCATAGCATTATTAGTGACATTTGTCACTAGAATTGCATAGCATTTTTAGTGACATTGGGAAGGCGGGGGTGGCCAGCAACGTGGTAATGAGCGAGGCGGCGGCGCAGATATTGAAGATGATTAACACCGCCGTCAGGCTGGGATGGAAGAGGTAGATGGCGGAGGCCTGAACGGCGGCCGTCACGGCCAGGTACTTGATGAAAGCGGTGGCGCGGACGGATAGGTTATAGAAGACGACCACCCACAACAGAGAGTATAAAGCCATCGCCAGGGAGAAGGGGCCGATCAGGGAGACGATCGCGGGCTCCGAGCTGCCAATAATGAGCCGCGATACGGTCGCCGGGGCGGCCCAGCAGACCGCGGAGGCCGAACCGCAGAGCAGCAGCCCGAGCTTGAGACCGCGGTTGAGCAGATGAATGCTGGATACCTCAAGCTCCTGGAGACCGGCAGCCTTGGGAAGAACCACGACGGCCAGGGGGGTGGCCAGGTAGAGGATGATCCTGCCCACCAGCTGGGCCGAGGAATAGTATCCGGCCTCCCGGGGGGTGAATAGGGACTTGACCAGGGTGATGTCGATGTTTGTCAGGACCGCGAAGGCTAACAGGGCCAACGAGGCGGGGATTACGTAGCGGTAAATATCCCCCACCCTGGGAGTCGGCCCCCCTTCGGCGTCGGGGGGCTGCCGGCGGTAAAACGACCGGCTGAACCAGATGCCGGCGGCGATCAAAAGCAGGGCCGAGAAAAGAAAGCTGCCCAGCGCGCCGGCCGCTCCCAGGCCGGCCGCCACCAAGCCTACCCCGACAATGAATTTCATCACGCCGGTCACAACGGTGACCAGGGCGAGTTGGTTGAAGAGCTGCGCCCCCTGAAAAAAGGCGTTGGGCAGAAAAACGACCAGGTAAACGGCGACGATCACGCCCACCAGCCCGAAAAGCGCGGGGCGATCATAGATTTGCTGCCAGGCCGCCAGTGGGCGGGCGAAGGCCACGAAACCGGCCAGAATCCCCAGGGAGATAAGCCCGAGATCCCGGGCCACCCGCTTGAAGACGAGCAACGCCTCCCGCGGGCGCCTCCGGACGATCTCCACGGCCAGGAACCGGGCCAGAACGGGCTGGAAGGCGCTCGAGGCCTGGCCGAAATACATAATCAACGCCACCAGCGAAATAAAGACCCCATACTCCTCCACCGTCATCATTCGGATGATGACCATATAGAAAACAAGATTGAGCGCCCCGGCAAGATTTGAGCTGATGAAGGTGACGCCGGCGTGGCGCAGGAAATCGTCTTTTAGAATCTTTCTCCGAAAATTTTTTAGTTCAAAGGATCTGTTTCGGATATTTTCCATCTTCAGGCGACCCTTGATTGACCGAATGACCGAGGCCGGATATTTATTGAAAATCCCTGATATGGCCCCAGACCTTCTTCCCCGCCCGGGAAAAATACCGCAAATCGGCGGGACTTCTCAAACTCAATAGCTTGCGGACAAGAAAGACCGGGTCGAA
The DNA here is from genome assembly GCA_003551625.1 of PVC group bacterium. GTDB lineage: Bacteria > Auribacterota > Erginobacteria > Erginobacterales > PUNC01 > PUNC01. Next base: position 22,792 of record PUNC01000211.1, read on the forward strand.
GGCGACGGCGTATATCTCCCGGATAAGCCTGAGGACCTCTTGTTCGGGATAGGGAACCCGCATCACCGGCCGTTTCATATCAAAGTCCGTCCAATCGGCGGTCGTCAACCACCCTTTGTCCCGGCATTCCCGGTAAAGAGCGGTCCCCGGATACGGCACCACCACGGTGGCCTGCATAGTGTAGGCGTAACCTTTCCGGAGCAGGGTTCTGGCCAGGCGCAGGGTGTTTCGAGCCTGTTCGTAACTCTCCCAGGGATAGCCGAACATAACGGTGATGTGAGGATAGAGGCCGGCCCTTCGGGCCATCCGGCAGGAATCGATTATGGTTTCAATCTTGAGATTCTTTCCCAGGCGGTCAAGGGTGGACTGGTTGCCGCTCTCCAGGCCGAAGAGCAAGAGCCGGAAACCGGCCTTCTTCATCAGCCGGTAGTCCTCCTCAGTGGCCGCCCCGAAGCGGAAGTTGCAGTCGAAAGACACCTTCCGGGGGAAGCCGCGGCCGATCGCTCCCCGGCAGAAATTTCGCAGCCAATCCCCGCGCGGAAAGGTGCCGGTATCGTCCATTATCTCCCGAACCGGGTATTTCCCGACAAGCTCCCCCACCTCCTCCAGAACGTTTTCGACCGAACGGACCCGGAACTCCGGATAGAGGCCGGTCCAGCTGCAGAAAGAGCACTGCCCCCACCAGCAGTCCCGGCCGCTCATAATGTAGGTGCCCGGGGTCCGGCGGTAGTTGCCGTTTTTGTAGGCGTAAAGTTTCCATTTCGTCAGTTCACGGTCGATGAAGGGAGCCGGATCGAGGTCACGCTCAATCCGGAAGGGACCGGTGTTTTTGATCTCTCCATTCTCCCGGTACCAGATCCCGGGCGGCAGGGAACGGGGTTCGGCGCTGGAGAGAACCGCTCCAAGCTCGCGGAGGAGAAAATCGTAATCGCCGCCGGTAAGAACGTAATCGACAGGACAGTGCCCCATCGACTCTTCGGGAAGGGCGGTGACGTGGTCGCCGCAGAGGACGATGACCGGAGATCGGCGAGCGGCAATCGGTCCTTTGATCTCCGAAATCAGGCGCCAGTGCTCCTTGATCACCGGGGTCTTGGATTCGAAGACGATCAGGTCGGGCTTCTCCCTTTCCAGCAACCGGAAGTATCCTTCCCGGCCGATCCCTTCGGCCGGACAGTCATTCCAGATAACCTGGTGGCCGGCGTCCCGGAGCATAGTGGCCGCGATCGCCGGAACCACCGGGTAGATGAAGGTCGGCTCGCTGAAATACTGAAACTGACGGTTCTGCCCGAGAGTCGGGAATCCCTTGGAAGTATCAAGGGGCGGGTAGGAAAAGATTACTTTCATAGATCCGGCCGTTGGTTAAAGGCGTTTCCGCTTTAAGCCAGGGAACCGCGCTTATGAGCGGCGGGGTGAATTTTATCATATCTTGCTTGCCCCCCAGGGCATTAATCTCGAGTAATTGAACCGAGTCGCCCGGCACACAAAATGACGAGGGGGCTTGGGGTCGACGGGGGCCGGTTGCCGCGGGAAATTGGTTCGCCCGGCGGACCCGCCCCCGCTAAAGCGACGGCGGACAGGCTAGCCGCTGCGGATATCTTCTTCGGGCAGACGGCGGGCGGCCAGGCCCCGGATAAAGTTGAGGCCGTAGACGAGGTGGGTGGTGACGATACCGGCGAAGACCAGGACCACTTCCTTCCAGTTCCAGGTTCTCAGGCCCGAGGCCAGGGCCAGGAGGAGATAGAGTCCAGCCGGGACCAGGTAGAACCTGATTCCCCCGGGAACCAGGAGGAGGGGAATCCAGCCGAGGAGGAGGAAGACCGTCCAGAGGGAGGGGAGGAAGTAATTCGGGCGGCGGGAGGTGGCCGGGAACTTTTTCACGAAGTAACCGCGGTGAAGGCCGTAGTTGCCGACCTGGCGCCAGTGAGGCCGGAAGAGGGGGCGGCGGTGGTGGAAGACCTGGACATCGGGGGCGTAGATGATCCTCCCCTTTCCCAGGTGGGTGAGTTTCCAGCACAGGACTGTATCTTCCCCCGGCCAGTAAGGGGTGTCGAAACCCCCCGCTTTTTCGAAACTCGATCTCCGTACCAGAAGATTACAGGTCGGATAGTCGTCCACCTCCCGCAGCATCTTGGGAATATTCCGGTAGATGTGCTCCCCCGCCACCATCCAGCTTTCCAACACCCGTCCCCCCGCCCGCCGGAGCAGGCCGTCTTCCGGCGCGGTGGAAGCCGGGCCGCCGACCGCCGCCACGCCGGGATCGCCGAAATGGGGCACCGCCGCCTTCAGCCAGTCCTCCTGGGGGTAAGCGTCATCGTCGATGAAAGCCAGTATCTCCCCGGCGGCCCGTTCGGCCCCGATATCTCTTTTTCGAGGCGGGCCGACCGGTCCGGTCGGGATTATCCGCGCTTTACTTCCCGGCTTCTCCAGCTCGCGGTCCGGCAGGAGGATAACCTCATAATCGGGATAGTCGAGAGCTTTGATTTCTTCCAGGCACCGGTCAAGAAAAGGGGTCGGTTCGGCGAACGCGATCAGAATCGAGACCGGCGGTGTCCGATCCCATTTCGGAAGAGGGCGGTCGTAATATTTGAGGATCTTCAGCCGGTAGAAGACGGCCAGGGTATCAACCAGTATGGTCCAGATCGAACCGGGACCGATCCGGCCGAAGCGGCCCTTGAAATCCACGACGACCGGCGCTTCGGCCACTTGCCGGCCCCGATGGTGAAGGTTGACCAGCAGTTCGAGGTCAAAGGCGTATTTTTTGACCAGCAGCCGGGGAAGGACATCCTCCAGCGCCGCACGGCGAAAGAGTTTGATCCCGGTCTGGGTGTCCTGGATAGGAAGCCCGAATAACAGCTTGACCAGGAAGAAGTAAACCGACGACACCAGGCGACGGGCGGCCGGATATTCAAGGGTGGATTCCGGGTGGCGCTTGGATCCGATCACCGCGTCGGCGCCGGAACGTTTTTGGATTCCAAGGAGGGCGGAGAACTGCCGAGGGTGGATGTCGAGGTCGGAGTCGAGGAAGAAGACCAGTTCCCCCCGGCACTCCCCGAAAGCTTTTTTCAGGGCCCAGCCCTTTCCCCGGTTCTCGGGAGAGGCGAAAGCCCGGACCTCGGGAAACTCCCGCGCCGCCCGGGCGATCTCCTTTCCGGTTTCGTCGGTGCTGCCGTCGTCCACCACCACGATCTCAAAGCCGGCGGTCAGTTCGGAGACGGCGAGCCGGGTCTCCCGGATATTTTTAAAAATATGCCGGCCCTCGTTGAAGGCCGGCATCAGAACCGAGATGCTTATCGCTTGATCAGTCACGGAGGCTTGCTTATATAGCGATGGAGGGCGCGGCGCTCGATCACGGATAACGGCCGGCTACGTTTCTTTGTCTTCTCCGGATTTATTTGAACATCGCCCGATTATGGCCGGAACCGCAGCCAGTGCTTCCTTGATCTTTTCGGGCGACTTCCCCCCGGCCTGGGCCAGGTCGGCCCGACCGCCGCCGCTGCCGCCGATCAGTTTCGCCACTTCTTTGGCGATATTACCGGCGTGGTGGCCGGCCTGAACCAGGTCGGGAGTGACCGCGGCGATCAGGAACGCCTTTCCCCCTTCCGCCCCGGCCAGGACGGCGATCCCCGAGCCCAGACGCCCCTTGACCTCGTCGGCTAAAGAGCGTAGGGTGGACATCCCGGCCTCCCCGATATCGGCGGCCAGGACCTTCACCCCGGAGACCGTCTTCGCCCTTTCGATGATATCCGCCAGACCGTCGGCGGCCTTTCTCTTCTTCAAGTTCCCGATTTCGTTCTCCAGGTCTTTGATCCGCCCGGCCAGCTTCTCCAGCCGGGGAGGAAGTTCTTCCGGGGAGATTTTCAGGAAGCCGCAGGCTTTTTGGAGGAGTTGCCTGGTTTTAACCGCGTTTTCAAAGGCGCGATCCCCGCAGACCGCTTCGATCCTCCGCACCCCGGACGCTATCGAGCTCTCCGCCAGCAGAAAAGAAACCCCGATCTCTCCGGTCCTCCGGACGTGGGTGCCGCCGCAGAGTTCCCGGCTCAACCCCCCGACCTCGATCATCCGGACCTTTTCGCCGTACTTCTCCCCGAAAAAGGCCAGGGCCCCCTGCCGCCGCGCCGCGTCCAGGGAGAGGTGGAAGACGTTTACCGGCCAATCCTCCCGGATCATCTCGTTGACCCGGGCCTCGACCCGGGCCAGCTCCCCGGCCGAGACCGCCTCGAAATGGGAGAAATCAAAACGGAAGTAATCCGGGCCGACAAAAGATCCGGCCTGACCGATGTGTTCCCCGACGATTTCTCTCAGGGCCTGCTGGAGAAGATGGGTGGCGGTGTGGTGTCGCTCGATCCGCCGCCGACGTTCCCGGTCGACCAGGGCCTCGGCTTCGCCCTCCCGGAGTTCCCCTTCCACCACCTTTCCCCGGTGTATGATTATCCCCTCCAGAGGCCGGATCGTGCCGGTGACTTCCAGCGAACCGGAAGGGGTCCGGATGACTCCGGTATCACCGACCTGGCCCCCCGCTTCGGCGTAGAAGGAGGTCTGGTCGAGGAGCACCTCCGCCTCTTCCCCCTTTTTTGCCCGTCCGGCCTCCTCACCGTCCCGGAGAATCGCCAGGATTCGGGCTCGAACGGCCAGACGCTCGTATCCCCGGAAATCTACCGGAGAATGTTTTTTCGCCAGCTGGTGATAGACCGGAAGAACCTCCTCTTCGGCCAGACCCTTCCAGGCCGCCCTCCCCCTATCCTTCTGTTCGGCCAGAGCCTCTTCAAACCCCGGCCAGTCGATTTCCAGCCCCTTTTCCCGGGCGACCTCGTCGGTCAACTCGGGGGGGAAACCGTAAGTATCGGAAAGCTTGAAAACATCCCGGCCGGGAATCGCCTGCTCCCCCCTCTTCTTCAGAGCTTGGGCGATCTGGCCCAGCTTCTCCAGTCCCAGGGTCAGGGTGTCGCCGAAACGTTCCTCCTCGGCCCGGATGATCCTCTGGACGTGTTCCCGGCTCTCCAGGAGTTCCGGGTAGGGCTCCTTCATCACCTCGACCACCGCCGGCACCAGCCGGTAAAGAAAGGGCCCTTCCAGGGAGAGCTTTCTCCCGAACCTGACCGCCCGCCGCAGAAGGCGGCGCATCACGTATCCCCTCCCCTCGTTGGAGGGCAGTACGTTCTCGGCCAGAACGAAAGTCAGGGCCCGGATGTGGTCGGCGATGACGTGCTCGGCTTCCCGGCCGGCGGGACCGGAAACGTCGGGGGCGATCTTTCCGAGCTCCGAGAGGATGGGAAGAAAGAGATCGGTTCCGTAATTGCTCTCCGCGCCCTGGACCAGAAGGGCCAGCCTCTCCAGACCCATACCGGTATCGATTCCCCGCCGTTCTAAATCCCTCCTCCGCCCCGACTCCTCCTGGTAGAACTGGGGGAAGACCAGGTTCCAGAACTCGAGGTAACGCTCGCAGTCGCAGCCGGGCCGGCATTCGGCCTTTCCGCAGCCGAACTTCTCGCCCCGGTCGAAGTAGATCTCCGAGCAGGGGCCGCAGGGCCCGGACAGGCCGGCCGGCCCCCAGAAGTTGTCCTTCTCCCCCAGGCGGACGATCCGGTCCTCCGGGAGTCCGGCGATCTTCCGCCAGAGTTCGAAAGCCTCGTTGTCGTCGGCGAAGACCGAAACCCAGAGGAGGTCTTTCGGGAGATTTGCCATCCTGGTGGTGAACTCCCAGGCCCACTCGATCGCTTCCCGCTTGAAATAGTCCCCGAAGGAGAAGTTGCCCAGCATCTCGAAGAAACTATGGTGACGCAGCGTCCGGCCGACGTTTTCCAGGTCGCTGTCCTTGCCCCCGACCCGCAGGCATTTCTGGACCGAGGCCGCGCGGGTGAACTGGAGAGGGGCGTCGGTCCAGAGGGCCTTGAAGGGGACCATCCCGGCCGAGGTGAAAATCAGGGTCGGGTCGCTGGAGGGGACCAGGCTGTCGGAGGGGCAAACGGCATGCCCCCGCTCGGCGAAGAAATCAAGAAACGTCTTCCTGATCGTCTGGGAGTTCATCTTCCTTAAAGACTTCGGCCAGCGCGGCCGAGATGATTGAATAACTGAAACCTCTTCTCGCCAGATAGGCGGCAAGTTTCCTCCGGGCCGATTCCCGGTCGTCACCGCGGTAAGCGGCGACGCGGCGGCGGGCCAGTCTCCGCGCCATCGTCCCCTCCGTCTCGGAAGAAACCTCCTCCCGCAAGACCTTCCGCGCGATTTCGGAAGTGACCCCTTTCCGGAGCAGTTCCAGGCGAATCAAAGCGGCCGAACGCGGCCGATGGCGGAGACGGGATTGAACCCAGGCCCGGGCGAAGCGCTCGTCGTCGACCAAACCCCGCCGCGCAAATTCTTCAACCTCCGCTTCGGCCATCGCCGGAGGAATGCCTTTCGCCGTCAACTTGTCGGTCAACTCCCTCCGGGTTCGATCGCGCAACGCCAGCAACCGCAAGATGATGCTGCGAGCCCGTCTTCGGTCATTCTCCCGGACAGGGTCTTTAGCCCATCCTCCGGACCGATTTCGCCTTTTTTCCATTCGGAGAGAGACTTGCCGGTAATACCGCGCGGCCGCAATCAGCGTCCAACGCGACAAGAAACCCCGCGTCGCGACCGCGAAACTTCAGGTCCGGTCCCTGATCTGGACTCTTCCCCGACCGGGAGGGATCTCGCCGACCTTTATCTTCAGCACCCTCTTCTCCCCCTCGCGCCAGACGGTAACCTCGACCTCAGTGCCCACCCGGGTGAAACGGACCGCGTCGGAAAGGTCCTGATGGTCGATGATCGGCTGGTGATTGAAGGTGCGGATGATATCATCTTTCTTGAGGCCGGCCCGAGCAGCCGGGCTGGCGGGCTCGATCCTGGCGACCAGAGCCCCCCGGCGGTCGGGGGGGCTATAGGTTTGATAAGCGTCCCAGTCCACCCTTTTCACCCAGGTCCCCACCCATCCTCGCTTGATATCATTGCCCTTTTTAAGGTCTTCAAGCATGGCCTTGGCGCGATTGATGGGAATGGCGAAACCCACGCCCATAAACCCTCCGGTGGAAGTGTAAATGGCGGTGTTGATGCCGATCACCTTGCCGTCGAGGTTGATAAGCGGTCCGCCGCTGTTGCCCGGGTTGATGGCGGCGTCGGTCTGGATCATCCCGGTGTATCCCTGTTCTCTCCCCGCCTGCTCCGCGGTAACTCGCCGATTCAGGGCGCTGACCACTCCCACCGTGATCGCGGGCTGCGGGTTGTCGGCCACCAGGCCGAAGGGATTACCGGACGCCACCACCCACTGTCCGATCGCCAATTCCGATGAATCGCCCAGAGGGGCGTGCGGGAAATTCCCCGCCCCGATATACAGCATCGCCAGGTCGGATTCCGCGTCGGAACCGGTCACCTCCGCCTTGAAGGTGCGGCCGTCGGGAAGACGGACTCTCACCTCCCGGGCCTGGGCGACGACGTGATAATTGGTCAGGATATGACCCTTCGGTTCGATGATCACCCCCGACCCGTACCCCCGACGGAGCATGCTGCGGGGGTGAACGCCCAGGTATTCCCGCATGACATCTTCCTCAAACGTAGTCCGTCGAACATCGGTCGTGATAATGCTGACCACCGCCGGCCCGACTTCCTCGGCCACCCGCATAAACTCCAGCTGAAGCCGATGGGCCGGCCCTTCCGGATCGTTCTTCTCCTCCCCGAAGACGCGCGCGGCGGCGGGGGTCGCCAGCAGGAGAATCAGAACCGGGATCAGATTATTTGCTCTTCTTGCCTTTCTCGGTTTCATCCGGTTTTTCAGCCCCGGCCGATCGGATCGCGTCGGCCAGACTCTCGGCCAGCTTCGGGTCCTGCTTTAAAAACTGACGGGCCTGCTCGCGTCCCCGGCCCAGGCTGGTTCCCTCGAAGTTCAGGAAAACCCCCTTCTTCTCGACTACCCCTTCGTCCAGCCCGAGATCCAGCAGCGACCCCTCCCAGGAGATGCCCTGGTTGTAGAGAATGTCGAACTCGGCGTTCCGAAAAGGCGGCGCCACCTTGTTCTTGACCACCTTCGCCCGGGCCCGGATGCCGATCACGTCGTCGGCGCTGTCCTTGATGTTGGAGATCCGGGCCATATTGATCCTGACCGAGGAGTAGTATTTGAGGGCGCGCCCTCCCGGAGTGGTCTCGGGGTTCCCGAACCGTATCCCGATCTTCATCCGGATCTGGTTGATGAAGACGCAGCAGGTCTTGGACTTGCTGATCGCCGAGGTCAGTTTCCGCAGGGCCTGCGACATCATCCGGGCCTGGAGGCCGACGTGGCTGTCGCCGATATCCCCCTCGATCTCGGCCCGGGGAACCAGGGCGGCGACGGAATCGATCACGATCAGATCGACCGCGTTGCTTCTGACCAGCGTCTCGGCGATGTTGAGCGCGTCTTCGCCCGAGTCGGGCTGGGAGATCAGCAGTTCGTCGAGATTGATGCCGATTCTCCTGGCATAGGCGGGATCGATGGCGTGCTCGACATCGATGTAGGCCGCCACCCCGCCGGCCTTCTGGGTGTTGGCCACCGCCTGGAGGGCGAGGGTCGTCTTTCCCGACGCCTCCTGGCCATAGATCTCGACCACCCTTCCGCGGGGCAGACCACCGATGCCGAGAGCCCGGTCAAGCGTCATAGCCCCGGTCGAAATATACCCGATCGGAACCGTGGCGGACTGGGCGCCGAGTTGCATCACCGTTCCCTTGCCGAACTGTTTTTCAATATGCTCCAGCGCCAATCCCAGCGCCCGTTTCTTACCGTCTTCCTTACCGGTCTTGGTCGTCACGTCTTCGACTCCTTCCGCTTGAATTATGGTTCGACAGCCGGCCTGCCCGACGGCCCGATCCGCCGGCCAGAGGATACCGGCCCAGCAGGCGGTATCGCGCTCCGTCGGGCCTCAGGTCGCTTTGAAACAACCCTATCACGTCCACCGGGAAGGAGCCAAGCGGTTCCTGCAAGTCAATTCCCGGTATTTCACCGATCCCGCCCGCCGGTTTCCGGAAACGGCCGATGGTGAGGTGCGGGTGAAACCTCCGGTTCTCGCGGGCGATTCCCAGCCGGGCCGTTTCCTGTTCCACCGCCCCGGCCAGTGACCGGATCTCTTCCTGGCCGGCCGTGATTCCGGCCCAGATCACGCGGGGCCGGCGGCGTTCGGGAAAGACTCCGATCCCCTCCACGGCCGCCTCGAACGGAACCCGGGAGGCGGCAACGGCCGAGAGGGCCTCTTCGAACGAAGGCAACGCCTCCGGGCCCGTATTTCCCAAAAACTTCAGGGTGAGGTGAATATTCTCCGGAGGAACCCATCTCACGTCGGGAAGAACCGATTTTAGATTTTTTTGGAGTTCGGCCAGCCGCCGCCGGAGCGCCTCCGGAAGTCTTACCGCGACAAAGGCCCGAATCACGACTTGCGCTCCAATCTTTTTTCCATCAGCGCCAGCGCCGTCCGCGCCGCCTTCCGGCGAATGGCCTCCCGCCCTCCCCGCCAGATATTTTTCTCGACCTCTACTCCACCGGAGTCGGCGGCGGCAATGTAGACCAGTCCCACCGGCTTTTCCGGCGTCCCCCCGTCCGGGCCCGCGATTCCCGTGACCGCCAGACCGATCTCCGCCCCCAGCAGGGCGCGCACCCTTTTCGCCATAAAAGCAGCGACCGCGGCGCTGACCGCCCCCTCGCTCTTGAGCAGGGCCGGCGGAACCTTCAGGACCTTCTCTTTGACCCGGTCGGAGTACGCGGTCACGCCGCCGAGAAAGTAGCGGGAGGCGCCGGGGCGCGCGGTGATCAGGGCCCCCAGCAGCCCCCCGGTGCAGGACTCGGCCACGGCCAGAGTGGGAAGCCGTTTTTCGACCAAAGCCTTATTTTTGTGCAAGGTTTTCACCGTGACTTGAGCCCCGCCTCCCATACGATAGTCGGCGGTCCGATTACGGATTCGGGATTTCAGTTTTCGCCGATACAATACGAAAGAGCCGGTTTTATCGGCATACGGCTGAACGGCGGCGAATCTGTAATCTCGAATCTCGAATCTGAAATCTTCCCATCACGCTCTCGCGCTTGCCAGCCGGGAGTCCTGGAAGAAGATCACGGCGGACCCGGCGGCGGCGGCGACCTCGCGAGCCCAGGAGAGTTCGATCTGCCGCTGCATCCCGAACAGGTTTACGTCCGCCGGGGGAGCCTGGGCGATCGAAGTTCGGAAATCCCCCTCCAGGACGACCGACTCTACCTTTCCGGAGATTCGGAGGATTCCGCGCAGCCGGCGGATATAGGAGAGGGCGTCGGGCCGCTCGGAGGCGCTCCCGACGGCCTGGATCAGACGCAGCCGGCCCTGGCGGTTGCGCTGCAGCTGAAGCGCGGTCAGGACGCCGAGGTTCAGATTGGGGCTGCCCGGACGCAGCCAGAGATTTATGTCCTCCTCTTCACCGGCAGTTCTTGAGGGCGGCGGGGCGAAGAGGACAACGCCCAACCCCTCGGTTTTCGCCGCCTCCATCATCACCCGAAGCAGTTCATCGTGAGCCGAGGAACCCAAAACCAGGAAAAGCAGGTTAGGGGGAAGAAAGGATCGGCTCAGGGCGGCAATGGCTGTTCGCGATCTTGCCGAAAACTCCTCCTCTCCGCTCGGAATAGTTACTTCGGCGGCCAACAACCCGTCCAGGCGGAAAGCCTCGATCAGGGAGGCGGTGGGTCCGCTTTCCGGTTCCCGGGATTCCGACGCGGGGGATCTCCCCAAATGAAGCAGGGTCACCCTTCCCGCCGGCGCCACCAGATCGGAGATGAACGGGAGCAGATCGCGCCATCCGGAGTCGCGGCTGACGGGAACCAGCAGGTTGGGTTTCCAGATCTTGGGATGGTATGGCAGACGGGAGGCGGTGCGCAGCGCTTTCTCCGCGATAAAGATGAAGAACCCCCTCCGCACGTCCGGCCACCCGCCCTGGATGTTGCGGGTAAGCAGGAAGAGATAAAGCCCGGAGACCACCAGCGCGGCGGCCAGGCTGAAGAGGGGGTTGATGATCACCAGGGCGGAGGCGCACATCACCGTCCCCAGCGCGGGGCAGATCAGGGGGATGCGAAAGCTGGGTCGGAAACTGGGGATCCCGATCCCCTGCTCGACCAGGACGGCGAAGTTGATCATCAGGTAGGTGAGGAGGAAGAACATCGTCAAGAGTTCGGCGATGGCGTCGAGGGTGCCCAGGGCGATGGCGGCCAGGGCAATGACCGAACTGAGGACGACGGCGGGGACGGGCTCCTTCCTTGCCGTCCGGCTGAAGAGGCCGGAGAAGGGGACCATCCGGTTGGAGGCGAGAGCGAAGAGGACCCGGGGCGCCGCCACCATCAGGCCCAGGGCCGAGGAGAGAGTGGCCCCGATGATGCCGGCCAGGACCAGCGGTCCCCACCGGGCCAGGGTTACGGCGATGGTGCGGTCGGCGACCAGTTCGGCGGGAGAGGCGGCGGAGGCGTACCAGAAAGTCAGCGCGACATAGATGACAAAACCCAGGAGGATGGCCCCCAGCGTGCCCAGCGGGATGGCGCGGCGGGGGTCCTTCAGCTCGCCGGACATACTGAACCCGGCGTCGATGCCGGTCACGGCCGGGAAGAAGATCGCGAAGACGACCCAGAAAGGCACTCCCCCCAACCCGGAGGCCGGGACGGCAACCTCGCGGGCGGGGCCGAGGAAAACCGAGAACAGCGACAGGGCGATGACCAGCATCAGGAAATACTGGAGGCGGAAGGCCAGACGGGCGCTGATGAATGCCACAACGAACAAAAACACCCAGGCCGCCACCGAGACCAAGCGGATGGGATGATCGGGGAAGATCCAGGTCCAGCCCTCGGCGAAACCGGTAACGTAGAAGGCTACCGAGATCGACTGGGCGAGGAAGAGCGGTAGTCCGACCGCCCCCCCCATCTCGAAGCCCAGCGACTTGGTCACCAGCGAGTAAGCCCCGCCCGCGCCGATCCGGATGTTGGTGACCATACTGCTCAGGGAAAGACCGGTGAAGAGCGAGATCAGGTTGGCCGCCACCACGATGATCAGGGCGTTGCGCAGCCCCGCCTGCCCCACCACCCAGCCCAAACGGAGAAACATTATCACCCCGAGAATGCACAGGATTGTCGGAGTGAATACGCCCTCGAAGGCGCCGAATCTTCTCATCAACGGCCTGGACGCCCCACCGGCATCACATAGAAGGGTTCTTCACCGCCGGCCAGTTCCAGGATTTTTTTCAGGGCTTCGTCGTTGAAGGCCCCCACGATCACGGTCCCCAGCTCGAGACCCTCGGCCTGAAGGTGCACGTTCTGCCCGGCGCCTCCGATATCCATCGGGATATACCGCCGGGCGCGCTCGCCGTATCTCCGGACCGCCCGTTCAGCAACCGCGGTCAGGACCAGGCTGGCCGGCGCCTGTCCGACCATTCGCTGTCCCAGGCACGCCTGCCGAAGTTCGTCGCGAAAATCGCCGGGCTTGATCTTGGTCAGGGAATGGTTCCGCCAGGAATACCGGTAGATCCCCGGGGAGAGGTCCTCCACCCGGCCGGCCACCAGCAGGATTTCCAAGGGATAGGTACCCCCGGCGGAAGGATGGGCCCGGGTCGGGCCGGTAACTCCATCGACGGTCTTTCCTGCCGCCGACCACAGCAACTGCGAGACCTCCGCCAGGCTCAGCGGCCGGTCGGCGAAGGAACGAACGGAACGCCGCTGGAAGATCGCCTCCTCTACCGACACCTCGCCGGCGCGGGCGGGCGGCGGCAGAGCGGTCTCCTCTCCGTCCGCTTCCAGCTCCCCGGTAACCTCCCGGCCCCCCAGCAGGCCGCGCAGGGGATTAACGCCGAGCCGGTTGGCGGCTTGAAAGGAGACCGCGACCAGGATCACCAGCACCAGGAACAGGACTATGTTGACGGTTTTCATCTTTCAACCTCCCGTCTGTCGGTTGCGAGGTTTGAGGAAACCAGGGCCCGGGAAAACAAGCCTTCCCGACCATCATCCTAACCATCTTCACCGTTCGTTGGCAAGGAATCCCGCAGGCCGACCAGCTTCCCGTCCCGGACATCGGTTTCAAAGAATTTGCCGCGGGGAAAGAGCCTGACGTGGCGGAAGACCACGGAAAGCACGTCCCCGTATTTTATCTCCAGTTGCCGCAGGCGCTCCCGCGAGATCTCGGCCTCGAAAGGCTCGCGGCTGCTCAAGCGCTCCAACTGGATCCGGCCGTAGTTTCCGGCGGAGAAGACGTGCTGGACCCGGGCCTTAATAACGTATTCTCCGGCGGCTTCGTCCGGACCGACGATGTCGACGTCGTGGGGCCGGACGTAAAGGACGTTTCCGCCCTCCTTCGGCAATCCAGACAAGCCCGCGACCAACTTGTTGACGTTGCCCAGAAACTCGATCACGAAGGGGGTAGCCGGACGGTCATAAACATACTGCGGATCGCCGACCTGCTCGATACGGGCGTTGTTCATAACCACCACCTCGTCGGCCAGCTCCAGCGCTTCTTCCTGGTCGTGGGTGACGAAGATCGTGGTCAACCCCAGCCGCTCCTGAAAGGTTCTCAGCCACCGCCGCAGACCCTTGCGGACCTTGGCGTCCAGCGCCCCGAAGGGCTCGTCGAGCAGGAGCACTTCCGGATCCACCGCCAGGGCGCGGGCCAGCGCCACCCGCTGCCGCTGCCCGCCCGAAAGTTCGCTCGGATAACGGCGCTCCAGGCCGCTCATCCGCACCAACTCCAGCAGCTCCCCCACCCGGTTTTTTATCCGGTCTTTCGACGGGCGGAGACCGCCCCGGCGGACCTTCATCCCAAAGGCGATATTGCCGAAGACGGTCATATGCCGGAAAAGCGCGTAGTGCTGGAAGACGAAACCGACCTTCCGCTTCCCCGCCGGGACCCCGGAGACATCTTTGCCGTGAAACAGGATCTTCGCCGGAGTTCCGTGGTCGCAGAACTCAAGGCCGGCCAGGATCCGCAACAGGGTGGTCTTGCCCGAACCCGAGGGCCCGAGCAGGGAGACCAGTTTGCCGTCCGGGACCTCGAGCGAAACATCGTCAAGTGCCTTAAGACCCCCAAAAGTTTTTGTTAGATGCAGCGCCTGAATACCCATAATCGGCGGACTCCTTTTGTTGCGATCAGTTTCCGCGGCCAGGCGCGGAACGCCAGCGGGATTCTATCAGATTTTTCAGCAGCAGCGTGATCAGGGCCAGCAGGGCCAGCACCGAGGAAAGCGCGAAAGCGGGAACGGTCGCGTATTCCAGGTAGAGGGTTTCGACATAGAGCGGCATCGTACTGGTCAGCCCCTTGATGTTCCCGGAGACCACGGCCACCGCCCCGAACTCCCCCATCGCCCGGGCGTTGCAGAGGACGACGCCGTAGAAAAGACCCCATTTGACGTTGGGAAGCGTGACCTGCCAGAAGGTCCGCCATCCGCCGGCACCCAGCGTCAGGGCGGCGTGCTCGTCCTCCTTTCCCCGGGCCTGCATAATCGGGATCAACTCCCGGGCCACGAACGGAAAAGTGATGAAGAGGGTGGCCAGCACGATGCCGGGAAGAGCGAAAATAACCTGGAGACCGCGGGCCTCGAGCCAGGGGCCGAGCCAGCCGTGGCTGCCGAAGACCAGGATAAAGAGCAGCCCGGCAATCACGGGCGAGACGGCAAAAGGCAGGTCGATGAGGGTGGTCAGCAGACTCTTGCCCCGGAACTCAAACTTCGCTATCGCCCAGGCGGCCGCCACGCCGAAGATCGTGTTCACCGGAACGCAGATCGCCGCCACGATCAGGGTCAGGCGAACGGCGGCCAGGGCGTAGGGATCGCGGAAGGAGTCCAGATAGGCGCCCAGTCCGTCGCGAAGAGCCTCGAAGAATATCGCGATCAACGGAAAGAAGAGAAAGAGGAAAAGAAAGACCACGGTCAGGCCGATAACGGCCCTCCTCATCCCGGCCGACTCGGAGATCGCCGAACGGGTCCGCGGGAGCGGGGTTTCGCGAAATCTTGTAACCGTGGTGGCCATGGATGAAATTCCTCAGGCCCGGGCGGCGCCGGCCGATTCGCTCCAGCGCTGGAGAATATTCACTCCCAGGAGCAGGACAAAAGAACAGACCAGCATAAAAACAGCCACCGCGGTGGCGTGCTCCACCTGATGCTGCTCTAAAAATTTCACGATGACCAGGGGGGTGATCTCCGTCCGCAGGGGCATATTGCCGGAGATGAAGATGACCGAACCGTATTCGCCTAACGCGCGGGCGAACGCCAGGGCGAAACCGGTCAGCATCGCCGGCAGGAGAGCGGGAAAGACCACCCGCCACAAGGTCTGAAAACGGGGCGCGCCCAGGGAGGCGGCCGCCTCCTCGATCTCGATGTCAAGGTCGGCGATAACCGGCTGCAGCGTCCTGATCACGAACGGCAGTCCGACAAAGGTAAGGGCGATGAATATGCCCAGGCGGGAATAGGCGGTCTCCAGGCCGAGGGGATAGAAGATCGAACCCAGCCAGCCCGTTCTCGCGTAAAGGGAGGTCAGGGCGATACCGGCCACCGCCGTCGGCAGGGCGAAGGGCAAGTCCACCAGGGCGTCGATAAATTTCCGGCCGGGGAAGCGGTAGCGGACGATCGACCAGGCGGCCAGGCAACCGAAGACCATATTGGCGGCGGCGGCGGCAAGCGAGATCCCGAAAGATACCCGGTAGGAAGCGACCACCTGGCGGGAGGTGGTGGCCGCCCAGAAATCCTGCCAGCCGATTCCGGCGGATTTGAGGAATATTCCCGCCAGAGGGATCAGGACCAGGAGACCGAGGTAGGTCAGGGTCAGGCCGAAGGTCAGTCCGAAACCCGGGATCACGCGGCGCGGCGCGGTCGTTTTCATAACCAGAAAAAATCCATTTCACCGGGCGAGATAGATCCGGTCGAAGAGACCGCCGTCGCGGAAATGCTTCTCGGTGGCCGGCTCCCAGCCGCCGAACTTCTCGTCGACGGTGAACATCTCGATCTGTGGATACCGGTCACGGTGCTTGTCCAGAAAACGCGGATCGCTGGGGCGGAAGAAATGCCGACCGGCCAGCTCCTGGGCGAAATCCGAATACAAAAATTCCAGGTAGGCCCGCGCCGCCTCCCGGCTCCCCCGGCGGTCCACGTTGCGGTCGACCAGGGAGACCGTCGGTTCGGCGCGGATACTGACCGAAGGGATCACGATCTCGAAGTCGTCCCCTCTCCGCCGCAGGGCCAGCAGCAGTTCGTTTTCCCAGTTGACCAGCACGTCGCCGATCCCGCGCTCCATAAAGGTGGTGGAGGCGCCGCGGGCGCCGGTGTCCAATACCGGAACGTTACGGTAGAAGCGGGTGATGTAGTCCCGGACCAGGTCCTCGTCGTCGTCGAATTCGCGCGCGGCCCAACCCCAGGCGGCAAGATAATTCCAACGGGCGACACCGGAGGTCTTGGGGTTGGGAGTGATCACGGAGACGTCCTCACGGGCCAGGTCGCCCCAGTCCTTTATCCCGGCGGGGTTGCCCCGGCGGACCAGGAAGGCCAGGGTGGAATGGTAGGGGGCGCTGTTGAAGGGCAGTCGCCGCTGCCAGTCCGGGTCGATCAGGCCTTCGCGCGCGATGGCGTCGATGTCGTAGGCCAGCGCCAGGGTCACGACGTCGGCCGGAGCGCCGTCGATCACGTAACGGGCCTGCCGGCTGGAGCCGCCGTGGGACTGCCGGATGATAACGGACTGCCCGGTCTTTTCCCGCCAGTGCTCCGCGAAAGCACGGTTGAACTCCAGATAAAACTCCCGGGTCGGGTCGTAAGAGATATTGAGGAGTTCGATATCGGCCCGTTCCCGCGGCCCGCACCCCGAAACAAGGCAAGCAATTAAGATCGACGTCAGGATGAACGCCGCTGACCGGACCTTTTTTTTCTTCATCGCCTTTAGCGCTTCTAACCGGTTGATTCTTGAACCGTCCGGCGGATTCCGCCCAACGGCATCTATTCCCGCCGCGCCGCATTTTAATTTCCGCCCCCCCCGGTGACAAGGATATTTTCCCGGGAAGCAAAATATGCTTCTAATCCGCGCCGATAGCGGGTAACCTTCTCTTTCTTTAAATTCGATCACACTCGAAAAAAACCGGAGAAAGAGATGAAGAAAAACGCCGCTTTTGGGCTGGCCGAAAAAATCAAGGAACGCCGGGGCGTGGTGGGCGTGATCGGGCTCGGTTACGTCGGCCTCCCGCTGGCGATCGAGTTCGCCCGCGCCGGTTTTCCGGTCATCGGTTTCGATCTCGATTCCGGGAAGGTCAAAAAGGTAAACGCCGGCCAGAGCTATATCAAGCATATCCCGCCGGAAGGGATGGCGGAGATATCAAGCCGCCCCGACTGCCTGGCCACCGACGACTTTTCCCGCCTGGCCGAGGCCGACGCGGTGCTGATCTGCGTTCCCACTCCGCTCAACGTCCACCGCGAACCGGATATGAGCTACATCGAATCCACCGCCCGGGCGATCGCCGAACGCCTCCGCCAAGGGCAGCTCATAATCCTGGAGAGCACCACCTATCCCGGCACCACCCGGGAGCTGCTGCTGGCGATCCTGGAGGAGAAAGGACTGAAGGCGGGGCGGGATTTTTTCCTCGCCTTTTCCCCCGAACGGGAGGATCCGGGCAACCCGGTTTACGCCACCGCCACCATACCCAAGGTGGTCGGGGGACTGACGCCCTCCTGCCTGCGGCTGGCCCGCGCCCTCTACGACAGCGTGGTCACGGCCACCATCCCGGTCTCCAGCCCGGAAGCGGCGGAGGCGACCAAACTGCTGGAGAACATCTTCCGCTCGGTCAATATCGCCCTGGTCAACGAACTCAAGATCGTCTTCGACCGGATGGGAATAAATATCTGGGAGGTGATCGCCGCCGCTTCCACCAAACCGTTCGGCTATATGCCCTTCTATCCCGGCCCCGGGCTGGGCGGCCACTGCATCCCGATCGATCCTTTTTACCTGACCTGGCGGGCGCGGGAATTCAATATCCCCACCCGCTTCATCGAACTGGCCGGCGAAATCAACACCCGGATGCCGGAATACGTGGTCGGCCGGCTGATCGCCGCTCTCAACGAACAGAAGAAAAGCCTCAAGGGGGCGGAGATCCTTCTGCTGGGGATGGCCTACAAGAAGAATGTCGACGATATGCGCGAATCTCCTTCCCTGCGACTGATCGAACTCCTCCAGCGGCACGGGGCCGCGGTCAGGTATCACGACCCATTCATCCCTTCCCTGCCCCGCACCAGAAAATACCGCTACCAGATGCGTTCGATTCCGCTTACCGCCGCCCGGCTTAAAAAGATGGACGCCGCCGTCGTCGCCACCGCCCACGACGGCGTCGACTACCGGCTGGTCGGGGATGCGGTTCCGCTGGTCATCGACACCCGCAACGCGATGGCCGCGGCGGGCAAGGTGAAGGCGCGGGTGGTGAAGGCGTGAAAAGGCCGGTAAGCAGTGAGCAGTAAACAGTGAGCAGTCCCGATGAACGACTATCGGGATCTTTGCTTTGCTACGATAATCGGTAATCGGGAAAAAGCTTCTTGAAAGATATCTGGAGACAATTCACCGGCAAGGAACACGGCCCCCTGGTCCAGTTCATCAAGTATTCCATCGCCGGCGGGGTGGCCACGGTCGTCCACATCTTCCTGTTCTACTTCCTCTCGATAAGAGTCCTTCCCGCGATGGAGGCCGGGGACTTCGTCGGCGAACTCTTAAACATCCCCCTCCCCGACCTGGCAGAGGCGGTCCGGGCCCGCAACGCCACCATCAACAACCTGATCAGCTTTATGATCTCCAATTTTGTCGTCTATCAGATCAACATCCACTGGGTATTCGAAGCGGGACGGCACAACCGGTGGGTGGAGCTGGGGATGTTCTACCTGGTCTCGGGGGCCAGCATCTTCATCGGCACCGGGCTGATGGCCTTCCTGATCGCTTCCTTCGGGCTGAGCACCACCGTCGCCTTCAGCGCCAATATCCTGGTCGCCCTGGCGGTCAACTACGCCGCCCGGAGATTCTTCATCTTCAAGGGATGACCCGCGAAAGCGAGCCCGTCCGGCCCTCCACCGCCACCTTCTTCCTTTTTTCCAGCCTTCCCACGGCCAGGCGCATCACCTCCATAATTATTCCTGATAATTTTCTGTTTTCAGGAATAATTAGGGTCAATAAAGCCCCCGGGCGGCAAGATAAACGCCGGCCAGCACCAGCACTCCCCCGCTGACGACGCGAAGGATTCTTGCCGCGCGCGGAGTCCGGGGCAGCAGCCGCGGAAAAGCCCCCGCCGCCACCCCGAGCGGCAGAAGCGGAGAGACGAACTTGCCCAGGCCGAATGCCGCGCCCATAATGCCCCCCCTCCAGGGCGCGGCGGCTTCGAGGGCGATAAATCCGAGAACGGCCAGCAGGGCGGCGCAGGGCATAATCCCGGTCGTCAGCCCCAGCGCAAACGCTCCGCCGGGACCACGGGCCGGACGGCGGCCCCGCGGACAGCATTCATCTCCCGAACTCAAACGTCCGGTAATGACGAGGAGTCCCGCCGCGGCGACCAGCGCCCCGCCGCCCAGAAAAACCGGTTGCCGATGGCCGCTGAGGAGGGAGAGGAGAGTCATTCCCCCCAGGCCGGCCAGAAAACCCAGGCCCGAGTAGGTCACCAGCCGGCCGCCGAGAAAGGCGAGAGTGGAGAACAAGCCGCCCCTCCAGCCTCTTTCGGTACCCGCCACGTAGGGAACGATCAGGGGGGAACAGATCGCCATACAGGGGCCGAAGGACATCGCGACGCCGAGGACGAAGAGTTTCCAGAAAGAATCCATAGTCCGATAGCTTTGGTCAGCGCCCGAGTATCGTCACGGTGACCGCGGTTCCGGGAGGAGGCAGCGCTCCTTCGGGAACGGTAAAAGAGGAGGCCAGGCCGGAACGGGACTGAAGACGATCGATCGCCTCCTTCTCCAGGGGAAAGAGGGGGCAGGCCCGGCAATCGGCGGGGGACGCCCCCAGCACGAACTCGTCGAAGTAGGGAGAGCCCAGGAATATCAACTCAGCGGGGTTTTCGCGTCCGCTCCAGCCGACCGCCTCGTCCCGGATCTCTCCGTTCTCCTCCCAGGAAAGCCGCAGCGTGAACCCTCCGTCCGGCACCGGCCGCCCCTCCAGCAGGCTCAGCCGGTATTCCTCCCAGAACTCCCAGTCCAGCAGCGCCAGCGCCTGCTGCAGGTCGAGCAAGCGGGCGGGGGAGACCAGCGCCGACTCCTCGTCCAACCAGAGGTATCCCCGAAGATTGGCGAGAAACCGGACCTCGTCCGCGTTGGCTCTCACCTCGGCCGGAAAGACCGCTTCTCCGGATTCGAGATCCACCAGAACCTCTCCCAGCCGGTATTGTTCCTCTCCCGCCTTCCCGAATCGGGCGGCATCCCGGCCTTCCGGCCCCGAGGCCCGCCGGAAAAGTCTTGCCGCCAGCAGGGAGGCCAGAAGCGCGATCAAGAGATAAAAAAGAAGAGAACGGTTCTTCATGGGCCGTCTATTCCCAGACGCCGGCGATCTTATGGCCGCAGAAGTTGCAACCCCCGGCTTCGATATGGTTGGCCAGCACCTGAAAATGCACCCGGTGGATGATCCGCTCCCCGCAGCCGGAGCAGAAAGTGGAGTTCTTTTCGTGGCCGGGAAGATTGCCGAGGGTGACATAACGGACACCTTCCTCCCGGGCGATCCGGTAGGCCTTCTCCAGCGTGGAGACCGGAGTGGGGGCGAGGTGCGTGAGACGGTAGTTGGGAAAGAAGCGGGAGAAGTGAAGGGGTACGTCCGGGCCCAGGTTTTCCACGATCCACCGGCTCATCCGCCTGATCTCGTCCGGGTCGTCGTTGATGGTGGGAATGACGAGGTTGACGATTTCCAGCCAGACCCCTTCTTCCCGGATGATCTTTAAAGTCCGCAGGACCGGTTTCAGTTCCGCATCGGAGTTGCGGTAGGCCCGCTCGCTGAACCCCTTGAGGTCGATCGTGACCGCGTCGGTGTATTTCAATAGTTCCCGCAGGGGGGCAGGGTTTATCGCGCCGTTGGAATGCCAGAGAATTCTGACGCCCTTTTCCCGGGCGAGGCGGGCGATATCGTAAACATATTCGTAAAAGACGATCGGATCGTTGTAAGTAAAGGAGATGGTGGGTACGCCCCGTTCCCTCGCCAGTTCCACGACTTTTCCGGGCGGCAGATCGTAAACGCGCAAATCCCCGGGACTGGACTGGGAGAGATGCCAGTTGTGGCAATGGCGGCACTTGAAGTTGCAGCCCACCGTCCCCAGGCAGAGAATATCGGTGCCGGGAAGAAAATGATGCTGGGGTTCCTTCTCCACCGGGTCGATGTGAACCGCCGAAGGGGCCCCGTAGACCAAGGAGACCAGCCTTCCGTCCTCGTTCTTCCTCACCCGGCAGTAACCGCTCCGGCCTTCCGGGATGGCGCATTCCCGGAAACAGAGCCGGCATTGCACCAGACCGTCTTCCAGTTTATCGTAATACATCGCTTCCCGCGCCCCCTCGGCTCCGGCTTCGGGGGTCGCCCCGGTCAGCCCGGTGACGCGGCCGGGCCGGGCGGCGGGCCGGAAAGAGCTGAATATCAAAACCGCGGCCGCGCCTGCGCCGACGGCAAGCAGCAGCATCCAGAGCCTATTCTTCATAGTTTTACTTTATCACATTCGGTCCGGATCATCATCCCGGCGGGAAGATTCGGGCGCAAACCTTGGGTTAAAATATTTGAACTCCCGGCGGCAAAACCACATAATTGCCGGGCAATATTTCCGTTCAACGAAGATTATCCCGGATTATTCATAATCCGGGATAAGGATAAGGGAAAGGAGACGGAAGATGGATCAGAAGATGGTGAATCGGATCGGCTGGGTGGCCTCGGTGATGGCCATCATTATGTTTTCGTCTTTTCTCGACCAGATCCGCCTTAACCTTTCGGGCCGACCCGGTTCGGTGATTCTGCCGATAGCGGCGGCGGTCAACGGTTTTTGCTGGGTCGCCTACGGCGCGCTGAAGGAGAAGACCGACTGGCCGATCGTGGTCTGCAATTCGCTGGGGTTTTTCCTGGGGACCGCGACGGCGATTACCGCCGTCTGGTAGCGTCTCCGTCGGCCTTATCGGCGATGACGCGCAGCCCTTTCAAGACCAGGTGGGGATCAACCGCGGTGATCACCGAACACCGCGCGGCTATCATCCCGGCGTGGCCGCCGGTGGCCACGATCTTCACCGGACCCCGCCATTGCAGTTCCCGCTTCAACTCGCGGACGACCCGCTCCACCAGTCCGATGATCCCGAAATAGACCCCGGACCGGATCGCCCCCGGGGTGTCTCTCCCCAGGACTTTCCGGGGGCGGCCGATCTTGACCAGGGGAAGGAGCGCGGCGCGCCGGGAGAGGGCTTCGGTGGCGATTCCCGCCCCGGGGGCGATCACGCCGCCCAGGTATTCGGAATCGCGGGAGATCACGTCAAAAGTCGTCGCCGTCCCGAAGTCGATCACGATCGCCGGAAGCCCGTGATGAACCCGGACGCCCGCCGCCGCCGCGATCCGGTCCGCCCCGACCCGGGCGGGATCGCGATAACGAATCCCGATCCCGGTCCGAACCCGATGATCGAGGATCAGGGGAGAGACCCCGGCGGATTTCCGGCAGGCCGCCGCCACCCGGGCGGTCAACTCCGGAACCACCGAGGAGAGGACGGCGGAGGCGACCGCCGGAGCCGGTTCCGCTCGCAGCCGTCTTTCCAGGGCGGAGACGAAGCCCGGCCTTTCCACCTCCAGCTTCCAGACCCGGAAAAGTTTCTCTCCCCTCCACCATCCCGCCTTCAGGGCGGTGTTGCCCAGATCGAGGGTTAGAATCGTCCCGCTCATCTCATTCGAATGAAGCGGTCTTCAGCAACAGGGAGACGTCGGCGGCGGGAGCGGAATGAGTGAGGCGGCCCAGGGAGACGCAATTCAGGCCCTCGGTCAGGTAATCTTCGAAATTTTCTTCGCCGATGCCTCCCGAAGCCTCCAGCCGGATCCTTCCGGAAGCCAGCTGGACGGCCTCCCGCACCTCCTGGGGAGTGAAATTATCGAGCAGCGCGGTCTCCGCGCCGGCGGCGATCGCCTCTTCCAGCTGTTCGATGGTCTCCACCTCGATCTCCACCGGACGGCCGGAATGCTTTTCCCGGCATAATCTTACCGCCCGCCCGATCTCTCCCGGCCCCCGGGCCGACAGCAGCTTGAGATGATTCTCCTTGATCAGGATCGCGTCGTATAAGCCGAAGCGGTGATTGACCCCGCCGCCCTGCTCCACCGCGTATTTCTGAAGCTTGCGGAGGCAGGGGATGGTCTTGCGGGTATCGAGGACGCGCACCCCCTTCTCCCGGGCGGATAGGACCATCCGGGAGGTAAAGGTGGCGATCCCGCTGAGGTGAGCGATGAAATTCAACGCCGTCCTCTCCCCGCCAAGAATCGCCTCCGCCCTCCCCTCCAGCTCCAGCAGCGTCGCGCCGGGGAGAACGGAGGTCCCATCCCGGACAACCCGGAAAAACTCCACGCCGGGATCGAGCTCCTGAAAGACCATCTCCGCCAGGGGGAGCCCGGCCAGCATCATTTCCTGGCGGGCGATTATCGCCGCCCGCGCGGTCTCGTCGGGGGGAATCAGGGCGGAAGTGGTGATATCCCCCGAGCCCAGATCCTCGGCGAGCGCCTGACGCACGAAATCTTGAAATGCCGCGAAATCCATATCCAAGAACCGGAGCGCTAAGCTCCAAGTTGGGAGAGAATGGTTTTGATTTTTTCCGCCTCCCGGGCAAGCTCTTCTTCCTGAACCCGGCTCTTCTCTCTAACTTCCGCCGGAGCTTTGGCCATAAATCCGGCGTCGCGGAGGCGGGCGGAGACCTGGGCCAGCGCCTTCTCGGTCTTCTCCAGCTTCTTGAGATACCGGTTCCTTTCCTGGGCGAAATCGATCACCCCCTCCAGGGGCATAAACACCTTGCATCGATCCACCAGCGTCGAAGGCAGCGGGCCCGGCGGGATGTAGCCGCCGTCTATCTCGCAGTCGCAATTCCTGATCAAGGCGGCCATACTTTCCCGCTCCGGGCCGAGCGTCGCCGCCAGCTCTGCGTCCTCCGGCTGGAAGACGAACGAAAGCCTCCGGGAAGCCGTCAGACCGTAATCCTTGCGCAGGGTGCGGGCCGCCGAGACGAGGGCGTATTTGGTCCCGGCCAAAGTTTCCGCCGGCTCGGAGACGAAGGCCCGTTTCAGACGGGGAAAATCGGCGCCGACCATCAGCCCTTCCCAACCGAAGATCCTCCCGATCTCCTCGGTAATGAAGGGCATAAACGGGTGCAGCAGACGCAGAGACGCGGCCAGCGCTTCAAGCAGTACCCCGCGCGTCCGCGCCGCCCGGGCCGACTTTTCGTCGGCCAGCTGGAACTTGCTGGCTTCCAGATAGCGGTCACAAAAATGATGCCAGAAAAAATCGTAGAGGGACAGGGCGGCGTCGTTGAAATGGTAGCGCCGGAGCGAGCCGTCGACCTGCCGGACCGTCCGCTGAAGCAGGCTCAATATATTCCGGTCATCGAGAGTCAGCCGGGGAAGTTCCGCTTCCGGATCCGCGGTTTCCGCGCCGGCGGTCACGGTCCGGATATAGCGGGACGCGTTCCAGATCTTGTTGGCGAAGTTTCTCCCCAGTTCGCAGATCGCGTTGGAATAGTAAACGTCCTGGCCGATCGGCGCCAGGCGGGCGATGGTGAAGCGCAGGGCGTCGGCGCCGAACTCCCCGATCACGTCCAGGGGGTCGGGAGAATTGCCCAGGGATTTGCTCATCTTGCGACCTTCCAGATCGCGGATGATGCCGGTGAAATAAACCTCCCGAAAAGGAACCTCCCCCCGGAATTCCAGACCGGCCATAATCATCCTCGCCACCCAGAAGAAGATTATGTCGGGCGCCGTCACCAGCGCGGTGGTGGGGTAGAAGGCTTTCAGATCCTCGGTCTCGTCGGGCCAGCCCAGGGTGGAGAAGGGCCACAGCCAGCTCGAGAACCAGGTATCGAGAACATCTTCATCGCGCCGCCAGCCCTCCCCTTCCGGCGCGGACCGGCCGACGTGGACTTCTTCGCCGCGGTACCAGGCGGGTATGCGGTGGCCCCACCAGAGCTGCCGGGAGATACACCAGTCGCGGATGTTATCCATCCAGTGCCGGTAAACCTTGACCCAGCGGCGGGGATAAAACTTGATCCTCCCGTCCAGGACCGCCTCCCGGGCGGGCTCGGCCAGCGGTTTCGTTTTAACGAACCATTGCTCCGACAGGTAAGGCTCGATCACCGTCCGGCAGCGGTAGCAATGGCCGACCATATGAACGTGCGGCTCCACTCCGGCCAGCAGCCCGCCGGACCGCAGACGTTCCACCACCTTCTCCCGGGCGTGAAAACGGTCCAGCCCGACAAACTCTTTCGGCGCGTTCTCGTTCATCGTTCCCGAGGTGTCCATCACCGTCAACGAGGGGAGCCCGTGGCGACGGCCGATCAGAAAATCGTTGGGGTCGTGGGCCGGGGTGACCTTGACCGCTCCGGTGCCGAAGGCGGAGTCCACGTATCGGTCGGCGATGACCGGTATCGGTCTTTCGGCCAGGGGTAGAATCAGCTCCTGGCCGACCAGGGACCGGTAGCGCTGATCGGCGGGATTGACGGCCACCGCGGTGTCGCCCAGCATCGTCTCGGGGCGGGTGGTGGCGACGACGACCTCGCCCTGCCCCGACGCCAGCGGGTATTTGATCCGCCAGAGAAAACCCCGGACCTCCTCGTGTTCGACTTCCTCGTCGGAAACGGCGGTATGACACCGCGGGCACCAGTTGACCAGGTAAAGCCCGCGATAGATCAGCCCCTTTTCGTACAGGCGGATGAAGACTTCCTCCACCGCCCGGGAAAGCCCCCGGTCCAGCGTGAATCTCTCCCGGGACCAGTCGCAGGAGCAACCCAGCCGCTTGAGCTGCTTGATGATGGTCCCGCCGTATTTGTCTTTCCATTTCCAGACCCGCTCGACGAATTTTTCCCGGCCCAGAGCCTCCCGATCGAGCCCCTGCCGGCGGAGTTCCTGCTCCACCACGTTCTGGGTGGCGATCCCGGCGTGGTCGGTGCCCGGAAGCCAGAGAACCTCCCTCCCCTTCATCCGCTGCCATCGAACCAGGATGTCCTGAAGGGTGTTATTGAGGACGTGGCCCATAGTCAGAATCCCGGTGATGTTGGGCGGGGGGATGACTATCACGTAGGGTTTTTTCCCGGAATCCGGGTGGGCGGAAAAAGAATCCCGCTCCAGCCAGAGACGATAGATTCGCTCTTCCACCTCGGCGGGCGAGTAGCGGGGGGGCAAGTCCGTGGGTTGTCGCGGTTTGTTCATAACGGCGCGGGAAGGCCGGGAAGAGATTCCGGGCCGGAATCAGTTTCGGCCGGAAGAACGGCGGGAACGAGCGGGTTTGGGTTTCTCCCTCGTATCCATAAACAATTTATAGTCGACGCTGTCGACCAGGGCCTGCCAGCTGGCCTCGATGATGTTTTCCGACACCCCGACCGTACCCCAGATATCTTCCTGATCCTTACTCTCGATCAGAACCCGGACCCGGGCGGCGGTTCCCGCCGAAGCGTCCAGCACCCGGACTTTGAAGTCGGCCAGCCGCACTTTCCCGATCGAGGGGTAGAAGGGCTGAAGCGCCTTGCGCAGGGCGTTGTCCAGGGCGTGAACCGGACCGTTTCCTTCCGCGGCGGTATGCTCGCTGGTATTCTTCACCTTGACCTTGATCGTGGCTTCGCTGTGGGACCTGCCGGCCTTGTCCTTCTCCACGATCACCCGGAAACCTTCCAATTCAAAGAAACTCCGGTGTTTGTTCAAAGCCTTCTGGATAAGAATCTGGAAGGAGGCGTCGGCTCCCTCGAACTCATAACCCTCATCGCCCAACCGCTTCAGGTCGGAAAGGATCCGCCGGGTTTCGGGGGTGTCCTTGGCCAGATCGACCCCGAACTCTACCGCCTTGAGAATAACATTGCTCTTGCCGGAAAGCTCGGAGACCAGGATCCGGCGGCGATTCCCCACCAGCGCGGGGTCGATGTGCTCGTAGGTGCGGGGGTTCTTGCGAACCGCGTCGACGTGGATGCCGCCCTTGTGAGAAAAAGCGCTCAAACCCACGAACGGCGCCCGGGTGTTGGACCGGAGGTTGGCGAGCTCGTCCACGAAGCGGGAGACCGTCTCCAATTGTTTCAACCGGGTCAGGTTGATGCAGTTCACTCCCATCTTCAGTTTCAGGTTGGGAATGATCGAGCAGAGGTCGGCGTTGCCGCACCTTTCTCCGTAACCGTTGATCGTTCCCTGGACCAGCTCCGCCCCCGCCCGGACCGCGGCCAGCGAGTTGGCGGTTCCCAGCCCGCCGTCGTTGTGGGCGTGTATCCCCACCGGGATCTGGAAACGGTTTTTGATCAGGGCGGTTATCTCCGCTATCTCCTCGGGGAGAGCGCCGCCGTTGGTGTCGCAGAGAACCAGAAAACCGGCTCCGGCCCGCACCGCTTGCTCCAGGGTCGAGAGTGCGTATTCGGAATCATCCTTGAAGCCGTCGAAGAAGTGTTCGGCGTCGTAGATCAACTCGCGACCCTTCGACCTGAGGTAAGCGACGCTATCGAAGATCATCCGCAGATTCTCTTCCGGCAGCCGCCGCAGAACCTCTTTGACGTGAAGTATCCAGCTCTTGCCGAAGACGGCGATGGAACCGGTCCGGGCCTTGAGCAGACCGTCGATATTGGGATCGTTTTCCGCGTTGCAGCCGGACTTGCGGGTGCTCCCGAAGGCCACGACCCGGGCCCGCGATAGTTTCTTCTTCCGGATCTCGCGGAAGAACGCCATATCCTTTGGATTGGATCCCGGCCACCCCCCCTCTATGTAATGAATACCCAGCCGATCAAGCCGGCCGGCGATCCGGAGCTTGTCGGCCAGGGAAAAGCTCACCCCCTCCGCCTGGGAGCCGTCCCGCAGGGTGGTGTCGTAGAGGACGACCTTCTTCATCAGTCTTTTTCTTGGTCCAGCCCGAAAGCGGAATGCAGCGCGCGGGCCGCTTTTTCGCCCACCTGCTTTTCCACCACGCAGGAGATCTTTATTTCCGAGGTGCTGATCATCATAATGTTGATTTCTTCCCGGGAAAGCGCGTCAAACATAGTGGCGGCGATGCCGGGATGACTCTTCATTCCCACCCCGACGATCGAGGCCTTGGCGATACTTTCGTCGGCCTTTACGCCCTTAGCCTTTATCTGCGGCAATAGGGCGTCCAGGGTTTGACGGGCCTTGTTGAGTTCGGCGCGGGGAACCGTAAACGAGACATCGGTAAACCCTTCTTCGCTGACGTTCTGGATTATCATATCCACGTTTACATTCCGCTCGGCGATCGCCTTGAAGATCGTGGCGGCGATGCCCGGACGGTCGGGAACGCCGGATATCGTGAGTTTCGCCTCGTCTTCGGTCAGGGTGACGCCTCGAATCACTACTTTCTCCATAGCCATATCGTCTGTCTCCTCGCTTATGATCGTGCCTTGAGATTCCTTGAAACTGGAACGGACGTGAAGAACCACCGAGAATTTCTTGGCGAATTCCACCGCCCGCGACTGCATCACCCGGGCGCCCAGGCTGGCCATCTCCAGCATTTCGTCGTAGCTGATCCGGCCGAGCTTGCGGGCCGCCGGAACCACGCGGGGATCGGAAGTATAGACTCCGTCCACGTCGGTGTAGATCTCGCAGAAATCGGCGTCCAGCGCCGCCGCCAGCGCCACCGCGGTGGTGTCGCTGCCTCCCCTCCCCAGGGTGGTGACGTCCTTCTTCAAGTTGGTTCCCTGAAAACCCGCCGCCACCACCACCGCCGATTCCGCCAGTTCCGTCTTGATCTTATCCGGCCTGATCTGCAGGATTCGGGCCTTGGTATGGCTGTCATCGGTGATGATTCCCATCTGTTCGCCGGTCAAAGAAGTCGCCTTCAGCCCCGCGTTCTGGAGCGCCATCGCCAACAGGGCCGCCGAGATCCTCTCTCCGGAAGAGATCAGCTGGTCCATCTCCCGCTCCGAAGGATCGGGATTGAGCTTCTGAGCCAAGGCGATCATTTCGTCGGTGGTGTCGCCCATCGCCGAAACGACCACGACAATCCCGTTGCCTGCTTCGCGTTTCTCTTTTACCCGCCGCACCACGTTCTGGATTTTCTCCGGGTCGGCGACGGATGAGCCTCCGAATTTCATTACCACCAGTGGCATCTCACATCCTCCTTAAATAGCGGCCTTAAAAAAAAGGTTGAGAAACTTGTGCCCGACTCTCTGACGCAGCCCGCCCTTCCGGGCGGCGCCCTCGGAATAAGCCTCCATCCGGTCGGGCTCGATCCCCGGCCCCCAGACCGCGAAGGGGACCGGATCGCCGGTATGGGTCCGGAGCGAGATCGGGGTGGCGTGGTCCGTGAGCACCGCCAGCCTCAGCTCCCCTGACTTCGACCCGGATTCCAGCAAAGGTCCGACGATCTTCTCGTCGATGGCCTCGATCGCCTTGATCTTTTCCATCACCCGGCCCAGGTGCCCGGCCTCGTCCGGCGCCTCGATATGAACGTAAACGAAGTCGCGATCCGACAGCGCCTCCAGCGCCGCCCGGCCCTTGGCCGAGTAGTCGGTGTCAAAATAACCGGTGGCGCCGGGAACGTCGACGACCTTGAGCCCCCCGGCCAGGGCGATTCCTTTGAGCAGGTCAACGGCCGAGATCAGGGAACCCCGGAGATTGTATTTTTTCTCGAATGACGGCAGTCGCAGGGACTTTCCTTCCCCCCAGAGCCAGATCATATTGGCCGGATTTTCTCCCAGATCAACCCGAATGGCGTTTATCTCGTGATCCGCCAGAAGTTCGACGGATTGCCGGATCAGCCGGTTCAGGAAATCCGCGCCGCGACCGCGGGGCAGGTAAGGCTGGAACTCCGACCCGGTGAAGTCGTGCGGCGGGGTCGTCTTCAACCCCCCCTTCCCGTCCTCCAGTAGCGCTTCCTTCACGACCAGAAGATGGCGGTAACCGACACCGGGGTGAAACTTGATCCCCCGGCCTCCCAGCTTTTCCTCCAGGAGATCGATCAGTACCCGCCCCTCGTCGCTCGAGATATGACCGGCGCTGTAATCGATCAGACGTCCGTCGGAAACGGTGACCAGGTTGCAACGGAAAGCAAGCTCGTCGTCTTCGATCTTCACCTCCATGCTGACCGCCTCCAGGGGGCCGCGCCCAGTGTAATACTTGGACGGATTATAGCCCAGGAGAGCGAGGTTGGCGACGTCGCTGCTGGGGGGGAATCCGCCGGGAACCGTCTTCAGCTTTCCGCCCGAACCCTCGCGGGCGACCCGGTCCATATTGGGAGTGCGGGCCGCCTCCAGCGGGGTCTTGCCGCCGAGCGATTCCATCGGATAATCGGCCATCCCGTCGCCAACCACGACGATGTATTTCATCACTCTTCCACCCGGATGCGAAGGGGCGCGCCCCGGATCTCCTTGAGTCCGGAGATAAGCCGGCAGGCTTTGGCCAGGGATTTTTCCCGGGCCTGGTGGGTCATAAAAATCACCGGGACCACCCCTTTTTTCTTCCGGCCCCTCTGAATTACCGAAGCGATGCTCACATCGTGGGCGGCCAGAATCCGCGCCACCCGACCCAGCACCCCGGGGCGGTCTTCGGCCGGGATCCTGATATAATGGGCGCACTCGGTCTCCCCGAAAGGCCGGACGGTCAGGGAATCGTCATTTGCGAAAGAAGAAGGCAGGTATCCGCAACCGGAGGTGATACCCTGCGCCGCCGCCATAATATCGGAAACCACCGAGCTCGCGGCCGGACCCTGTCCCGCCCCTTCGCCGTAAAATATGTTTTTGCCGGAGTAGTCGCCCTGGACGTAAACCGCGTTAAAGACCCCGCTGACCGAAGCCAGCAGGTAACTTTTGGGTATCAGGGTGGGATGGACCCGGACCTCAACTTCTCCTCGAAACCTTTTGGCAATCGCCAGCAGCTTGATCACGTAGCCCAGCTCGTCGGTGAAAACGATGTCTTCGTGGGTTATCTCGCCGATGCCCTCGACGTAGACCCGCGAAAGGTCCACCCATCCCCCGAAGGCCAGGGAGGCCAAAATGACCAGTTTGTGGGCGGAATCGCCTCCTCCCAGGTCAAGGGTGGGATCAAGCTCGGCGTAACCTTTCTTCTGGGCGTCCTTGAGAGCGGCGGCCAGCGTTAAACCGTCTTCCCGCATCCGGGTCAGGACGTAATTGGAAGTGCCGTTGATTATTCCCAGCAGGGAAGTTATCCGGTCTCCCGCCAGTCCTTCCCGAAGAGCCCTGATGACCGGGATCCCCCCGCCGACACTGGCCTCGAAAAATATATTGCGGCGGCGGCGCCGGGCCAGGCGAAAGAGGGCCTTTCCCTCGGATGCCAGCAGGGCCTTGTTGGCGGTCACCACGGTCTTGCCGTTCTTCAGGGCGGCGGCGATATAGGAACCGGCCGGTTCAATACCTCCGATCAGCTCCGCGACGATGTCGATCTCGGGGTTGTCGATCACCGCCCGGGCGTCAGCGGTCAGAAGATCCGGCGGCGACTTGATTCTCCGGGCTTTTCTGAGATTGATCTCGGCCGCAGCCGCGGGAACAACCTCCGCTTCCAAACGGCGCCGGATCAGGCCGCGGTTCTTCCGCAGAATCTTGACGACGCCTTCCCCCACCGTTCCCAATCCGATGATTCCGACTTTTATCTTTTTCATGGGTTTTTAAAAATAAAGTGAAGCTCGCGCTTCACAAGATTATTTTCGCGTCCCGAAAGCCTTCGGGACGCGCTGAACCGAACCGCCGGTTGGCCGCTCTTTTTGTAACTTTAGACTAATTTAATCGGGGCGCCCGGATTCGAACCGGGGACCTTCCCGAAAGCCTTCGGGACGCGCTAATAATCTGATCGCGACCGCAATAAATCTACAAAATACCTGTTCTTTTTTCGCTTGAGGGAA
>PUNC01000032.1 GCA_003551625.1 PVC group bacterium
CAGCAGAAAAATATTATGATCTTCGCCGGCGGCGAGAGCGGCGGGAGAAGCATCATCGACCAGCTCCGGGAAGAAAACGTGGAGATGGGCTGGGAAAGCTACCTGGTGCCCTTCGGGAGGGACACCATCTCGGCGATCTACCCGCTCAACTGGGCGATCCGCGCGGCCCTGACCTTCGGGGCTTTGAAGAAGGGGCAGGAAAAGGAGATCGCCGAATACTGCCGCAAACGGGTGATGGCGGCGGTGGTGGCGCTGGGCCCCGTCGACTAGTACAAGGTGGCCGCGGCCGCGGGAGCCATCAGCCTCGGCTTCCCGGTGATCGCCGACACCGAAGTCCCGGAGATCCCCGCCAGCCGTTTCTGCCTTCACGAGGCCCTGGTCCCGGAACCGAAGCACGATCGGATCGTCGAGCGGGTGATCGAGGTCAGGCCGATCACGATCAAACTCAAGGAGATTCCCCTGCCGGTCCCCTACTCCGGAGCCTTTGAGGGCGAGCGGGTTCGCAAGGAGAATATGCGCGTTCAGTTCGGCGGCAAATACAGCCGGGCTTTCGAACTGCTGGTGGCCGCCCCGGCCGACCGGATCCGGGACGGGAAGGTCGAGCTGATCGGGGACGATATCGACCGGGTTCCGGACGGCGGAAGCCTCCCCCTCGGGATCCTGATCGAGGCCGCGGGCCGGAAAATGGCCAAGGATTTCGAGCCGATACTGGAAAGACAGGTCCATTCCTTCATCAACTGGGCGATGGGCGTGATGCATATGGGGCAGCGGGATATGATC
The DNA here is from genome assembly GCA_003551625.1 of PVC group bacterium. Classification (GTDB taxonomy): domain Bacteria; phylum Auribacterota; class Erginobacteria; order Erginobacterales; family PUNC01; genus PUNC01. The sequence goes on from PUNC01000032.1 coordinate 781, forward strand.
TGGGTCCGGATCGGCCGGGAGGCTTTCGAGAAGGGTTTCCGTCTCCGCCACCTGGGCGAGATCATCGCGGCCCGGCTTCACAACGATTTCGGAGCCATCGTCAACAAGGTCCAGGTCACGATCTTCACCGACGCCGACGAGGTCGCTTCCCGGATCGGAGAGGCCGAAAAGATCTACCGGGAACGCGACCTCCGGGTCGCGGGAATGACCGACGAATCGGTGGACGAATTTTACAGCTGCACCCTCTGCCAGAGTTTCGCCCCCAGCCACGTCTGCATCATCAGCCCCGAGCGGCTGGGACTCTGCGGCGCCTACAACTGGCTGGACGGGAAGGCGGCCCACGAGATCAGCCCGGCCGGGGCCAACCAGCCGGTTCCGAAAACCGGCCTGGTCGATCCCGCGCTCGGGCAATGGCGGGGGATCAACGAATTCGTCTTCGAATCCTCCCATCGCGCCTTGAGCAAACTCAACCTTTACTCGATTATGCGGGATCCGATGACCTCCTGCGGGTGTTTCGAGGCGATCGTGGCGATCGTGCCCGAAGCCAACGGGGTGATGGTGGTAAGCCGCGAGTATCCGGGACAGACCCCGCTGGGGATGGATTTCATCACTATGGCCGGAATGGTCGGCGGGGGAGTCCAGACGCCGGGGTTTATGGGCATCGGCCGGCTTTACGTTACCAGCCCCAAGTTCATTTCCGCGGAAGGCGGGATCAAAAGACTGGTCTGGGTCTCCGGCGATCTCAAGCGGGCCCTGAAGGACCGGATCGAAGAGCGGGCGCGGAAGGTCGGGGAGGCGGACCTGTTCGACAAGATCGCCGACGAGGAGACGGCTGTTGACAGCGCGGGGCTGCTTGAATTTCTCCAGAAGGCCGATCATCCGGCGCTGAAGATGGACCCTCTGCTGTAAAGGACCCTAATCCGTGATCGATGATCAGCGCCCGCCCCTTCGGCCTTTTTTTTAACCACGAATCGACACGAATTATAAAAGAGAGATTGCTTCGCTCATTGCATTCGCTCGCAATGACATTTGTCATTGCGGGAGCGAGATCCCTCGCCTGTCATTGCGAGGCCCGAAAGCTTTCGGGCCGAAGCAATCTCTGACAGGCTCGGGAGAGGCTGCGCAATCCCATCAGTTTGTAATGAATTGAAGTGATTATTATCAATAATCCGGGTTAATCCTGTTATCCCGTCAAAAATAGAGGGAACGGATGCGGAGCGGTATTTTTATCCCCAATCCGGAATCTCGAATCTGGAATCTGTCTTAATGGCTCTAACCGGCCTCGACATCTACAAGCTGCTGCCCAAGACCAACTGCGGCGACTGCGGCCTTCCGACCTGCCTGGCCTTCGCGATGAAACTGGCGGCGAAACAGGCCCGTCTGGAAAAGTGTCCCCACGTCTCGCCGGAAGCGGCCGAAAAACTGCAGCAGGCCTCCCGGCCGCCGATCGAGCTGGTCACGATCGGAACCGGGGAGAACCGGGTGGAACTCGGAAACGAAACCGTTCTCTTCCGGCACCTGCAGACCTTCCGCCACCCCACGGCGATCGCGGTGACGGTCGACGAAAACGATCCCGGGGGGGAAGAACGGCTGCGGACCGTCAACTCGCTCCGCTGGGAAAGGGTCGGGGAGGAATTCGGCGCGGAGATGATCGCCCTGGTGGAGAAGTCGGGCGACCCGGAAAGCTTTGCCGGGTTCGCCGAAAGGACTCTCGGGAATACCAAACTCTGCCCGGTAATGGTCAGCGACTCTCCCGACTGCCTGGAGGCGGCCCTGAAAGTTTGCGGGGACCGGCGCCCGCTTCTTTACGCCGCCGGGGCGGATAACTTCGACCGGCTGGTCGAGCTGGCCAAAAGATTCGACTGTCCCCTGGCGATCCGGGGACGGGGGACGGACGAAACCGCCGAACTCAGCGAACGGGCGGCCGAAAGCGGTCTCCGGCAGCTTGTCCTGGACACTTCCCCGCCGGATACCGCCGCCGCCATCCAGGACCAAACCCGGATCCGCCGGTTCGCGCTCGATAAACTCTTCCGGCCTTTCGGCTACCCCACGCTGGTCCGCCTGGACGGCGGCGATCCTTTCTCCGAGGCTCTCTCCGCGGCGGCGCTGGCGGCCAAATACGCGTCGATCCTGATCACCGGCTTGACCGCACGGGAGTATCTCTTCCCGCTTCTCACCGCCCGCCAGAACATCTTCACCGACCCCCAGAAACCGGTCCAGGTGGAACCGGGGCTCTACCCCGTCAACGATCCCGGCCGGGACGCCCCGGTCCTGGTGACCACCAACTTCTCGCTCACCTACTTCATCGTCCGCGGCGAGATCGAGAGCAGCCGGATCGGAGCCCACCTGCTGGTCACCGATACCGAGGGAACTTCGGTTCTCACCGCCTGGGCGGCCGACAAGCTCAATCCCGGGGTGATCGCCCGCGGCCTGGAAGATACCGGCGCGGCCGGCAAAGTCGATCGGCGGCGGCTGGTTCTTCCCGGTTATGTGGCGGTTTTGAGCGGTAAGGTGGAAGAGGAGACGGGCTGGGAGGTGAATGTCGGCCCCCGGGAAGCGTCGGGAATCACCGGTTACCTGAAACGGCTGGTCTCGGGATGAAGAAACAAACGGCCGGAATGGGGATTGAAGCCGCGAAACCAATAAATCCATCATATCCCGTTTATCCCGTTTAAAAATGAAGCGGCTGAAAATAAGCTTTATCCCCGGAGACAAAACCATCGCGGTCGCGGCCGGGGAGACGCTTCTCGAGGCCGCCCGCGGGGCCGGTTTCGAGCTGGAGTCGTCCTGCGGCGGAGAGGGGACCTGCGGCAAGTGCCGCGTCCTGGTCCGGCCTGCTTCCGGCGGAGAGTTCGAGCCGGCGCTGGCCTGCCAAACCCGAGCCTTTCTCCCCCTCGAGGTCTCCCTCCGCCGGAAAGCCGCCCCGGAAGGGCTTCCCGACCGGGAGGCCACCGCCCGCTTCGGCGATCACAACTCCACCGCCTTCACGCCGCCGCCGTTTCCGCTCGATCCCCTGGCCAAAAAAATCCGCCTCCGCCTCGACCCGCCCACCCTCCAGGATAATTTCAGCGACCTGGACCGTCTGGATCGCGGACTGCGGGGAAAAGGAGTGGAAGACTTTACGGTCGGCCTGAACCTCCTGCGGAAACTTCCCCGCGCGCTCCGGAAAACACGATGGGAGACCGCGGTTTCACTGACCCGGAAAGGAAAACACGCGGAAGTGATCGGCCTGGAAGCCCCCGGCCGCGGACGGGGCGCCTTCGGCCTGGCGGTGGACGCGGGAACCACGACCGTGGTGGCCCATCTCCTCGATCTCGACGGGGGCGTCACCCTCGACGCCGAGGCCCGCTTCAACTCCCAGATCGGTTTCGGCGACGATATCATCCGCCGCGTCATCCACGCCGAGGAAGGCGGCGGCAAGAAACTGGCCGACCTGATGACCGGAGACATCAACCGCCTGACCGAGATTCTCCGCAAACGGAACCGAATCAGCCGCCACGACCTTCTGGCGGCGGTCATCGCCGGCAATCCGGCGATGATCGCCCTCCTGCTCCGCCTGCCCGCCGACTATATCCGGCGGGAGCCGTATGTCTCGCCCGCCAACCGGCCCGGCCCCTTCGCCGCCGGCGAGGTCGGCCTCAAGATCAACCCCCGGGGAGCGGTCCACTTCTCGCCCGGCGTGGCGGGTTTTGTCGGTGGTGACATCACGGCCGGGGTCCTGGCGGCCGGCCTCCATCTCCGGGAGCGGCCCGCCCTGCTGGTGGACATCGGGACCAACGGCGAGATCGTTCTCGGCAACCGGGACTGGCTGCTGGCCTGTTCCTGTTCGGCCGGGCCGGCCTTCGAAGGCAGCGGCATCTCCCACGGAACCCGGGCCCGCGCCGGGGCGATCGAACGCGTCGATCTCGTCGACGGGGACGGCGTCGCCTATTCCACCATCGGCGGGGAAAGACCTTCCGGCATCTGCGGCTCCGGCCTTCTCGAC
>PUNC01000164.1 GCA_003551625.1 PVC group bacterium
GACCTACGGAGTCGTTAAGGGTCCTTATGCCGTCAGCGATACCGCCAGTCGAGTCCGCTTCACCTACAGCCGGGTTGTGGACGAGGGAGTCCTGGCCTTCGACGACGTGAAGATCCAGGCGACCACCACCACCACGACCACCACCACGACCACGGCGACGACCGAACCGACGACCACCACCACGACTACGGCCACAACGACTACCACCACGACCGGCACGACCACAACGACCACCACTACTACCACCACGACCACTACTACCACGACGACCACCACCACCACTACCACCACCGAGCCGACCACCACGACCACGGTCCCCTGCATACCTGCGGAAGGCTTCCCGGAAGGATTCGATGATTTTGTCGCTCCCGAATGGGAGATTCCCCAGGGCTGGATATTTGACGGGATCGAGGCCGGAGATATCTTCACCGAAACCAACTACTTCGGGGTTGATTCGCCCGCCCTGAAATTCGCCGAAGAAGATGACCGGGTGGTCAGTCGGAGCTTCACGCGACCCGAGACGCTTTCGTTCTGGGTCCGGGGAGTGGGGACCGATCCCTCCACGCTGCTCGTTATTGAAGAGTATTACGGGGACTTTTCCTGGCAGACCGTGACCGAGCTGGCCGATCCTCCGGCGGCCGGAACGATAATGACGTATCCGCTCGAGCAGTCCTCCACCCGCGTGAGGTTCACCTACGCGCAAGGGCCGGGGGAGATCGCCTTCGACGACGTCGCAATCTGCCTCCTGCCGGTCACGCCGACGCCGGCTCCGTCACCGACTCCGGTGCCGGACGACACGCTGGTCTTCTACCCGTTCACCGGCGACTCCCCCGCGCCGGTTGACGAGGCCGCCTGTCTGGACGCGGGCGACTTCTCGATCTCGGCCGGCACACTCTCCTACGGAACTGCCAACGCCGCCGACTGGGACGCCTGGGGTGGAAGCGGGGTCCCCTACGCGTTTGGGACCGGCGGGTGGACCGAGCAGACCGACTGGCGGGACGGCAAAAAATTCTATTTCAGGGTTGAACCGCTTGGTGACGATCGCCTGCTGATCGACGAGATCGAGTTCCTCTACCGGGTGCCTACCGATTCCGGGCCGGGCAGGATCACGGTGGCCGCCGGGGGCGTCGAGATCGCGACGATTGACCCGTTGACATACGGACAAACGCTTCTATTCAGCGCCGACGACCTCGGCTTGATCGCCGTGGAAGAGATCGAGATCGCGATCGTCGGCTGGGCCACCGAGGGGACCGGGGGGGGGCAGTTCCAGATCGACGACGTGACGCTCCGGGGAGCCTGCCTCCCGGCGGCGACGCCGACACCTTCGCCTTCGCCGACCTTAACGCCCACGCCCACTCCTTTCGGTTTCAAGACGCCGACGCCGACGGTGACCCCGTCCGCCACGCCCACGCCCTCTCCGGTCCCCACACCGGAGAGGCTGACCTGGTACCTGCCCGCCGGCGGGACTTACATCAACGATTATGTCTTCGACCAGTTCGTGCTGATAAGCAACCCGACCGGCGATCCGGCCCCGGTGGAGGTGATTTTCGTGGACGACGGCGGCGAGATCGATTCCTTCACCCATACCGTAGGCGCCCACTCCCGTTACACGGTCAAGGTGAACGACCGGGTGGGCAATAACCGGCCGGCGGTCTCGACCATCGTCGTTTCGACCGAAGACGTTCCGATCAAGTGCGAACGGGCGAGTTACTGGTCTCCGGGCGGTATCCCCTGGGGCGGCGGTCATAATTCGATCGGCCTCCCGGCGGCGGCCAACATTTGGTACCTTGCCGAGGGCGCCACCCATATCTTCGACGAATACGTCCACGTGCTCAACACCAGCCCCCACCAGGTCGCGTCTCTGGTAGTTATGCACGTTAACGAGGCCGGCGCCAGTTGGACTTTCGGCACCTCGGTCGGGCCCCGGCAGAACCTCACCCTTGACGTGAAGTCGCTGGTCGGCTCTCAGGCTCAGGTGTCGACGTTTATTCGTTCCGTGAACTTCGTGCCGGTCGCGGTCGAGCGGACGATGTACTGGGATCGCGAAGGCATCGACTGGATCGACGGTCACGCCTCCCGCGGCGTCTCCGCGCCGGCGACAACCTGGCATCTGGCGGAAGGCGCCACCCATCTTTTCGACCATTATGTCCTGGTCTCCAATCCGCACCCTACCGATTTCGCCGATGTCAAGCTTACTTTCCGGGTGCCCGGCAAACCGGAGGAGACCCGGATCAAGCCCCTGGGCCCCTCCCGCCGCCATACCGTCAAGGTCAACGATGTGGTCGGGAGCGCGGAGGCGGTCTGGACGTCGGTGGAATCCTTGAACAACAAACCGGTCATCGCCGAGCGGGCGATGTACTGGACCGCCGGCGGAGTCAGCTGGGCCGGCGGCCACGGCAGCATTGGGGCTTCGTCTTCGGCTGAGGTGTGGTATTTACCGGAAGGGGCGACCCATATCTTCGACCAGTATGTCCTGGTGGCCAATCCTTCGCCGGACCAGGCGGCCGAGGTAAAGTTCCGGTTTATGAACCAGGGCGGGTTTGTCTGGGAAGTGGAAAGGACGGTTCCTCCCCTCGCGCGGGAGACCGTGAACGTCAAGCAGGTGACCGGCGCTCAGGGGCAGGTATCGACCGTGGTCGAATCGCTCAACGGCGTGCCGGTAGTTGCCGAGAGGTCGATGTATTGGAACCCGGGCGGGGTTCATTGGGGTTCCGGGCATTCCAGCGTGGGAATCCGGGAATAAGGCGCCGAGCCTTTACTTTCAGGCGCCGGTAGGATAAACTTTATCAATAAGCAGCGATCATTAAACGCGCGATTCGGGGGTTGCAGATGAGAATTAAGTTCGGGGTTCTATCCGTAGTCTTTCTTATTGTTCTCGTTTGCGCCTTACCCCAGCAATTTGCCTTCAGCGCCGACACTCTCGTCAACTACCCGTTCACCGGCGACTCCCTCGCCCCGACCGAGCTGGCGGCGGGAGTGATCGCTTCGAACTTCGCGGTCTCCGCCGGCGACATTCTATTCGGAACGTTGCACTCCGATTCCTGGACCGGGAGCGGGGTCCCCTACGCCTACTCTCCCAATGGCTGGGATGCCGGGGAATGGACTGAAGGAAAGTATTTTTACTTCACCGTCACCCCGGCTGTTCCCGGGACACTGATAGTCGAGGAGATGGATTTTCTCTATCGGGTTCCCCCCTGGGACAGCGCCCCCACGAAATTAACGGTCGCGGTTGGCGATGATGAAATCTTCACTGTCGATCCGCTGGAGCCCTTCGAGACCCGGTCGTTCTCCGTTGACGGTTTGGGTCTGGCGATTACCGAGGAAACGACGTTTAAGATTGTCGGCTGGGGGGCTCTGGAGCCGGGCGGCGAGTTACGGGTCGACGACGTCCGCCTGCGGGGCAGCCTCGAAGAGTGTCTGCCCGCGGAGGGTTTCCCGGAAGGTTTCGACGATTTCGATGTCGGTGTCCGGCCTCCCGGCTGGGAGTTCATCGGGATCGGCGACACGGACGTATTTACCGAGGCCGGCTGGTTTGGCGAATCTTCTCCCGCCCTGAGGTTTGGGCATGAAGACCAACAGGCGGTCAGCCGGACGTTTGCCAATCCGCTCACCCTCTCTTTCTGGCTCCGGGGAGGGGGGACCGATGTCAGCACCTTCTTCCTGGTGGAGGAATACTACGAGGGCGCGCGCTGGGAACCGGTGGAAGAGTTCCACGGTTCCGTTCCGGAAGGTGAGCAGGTATACGATCTTGATATCTCATCGACGCGGGTGAGGTTCACCTACGTGCTCGGTCCGGGTGAGATCGCCCTTGACGACGTGGATATCTGCCGGCTGCCGATCACTCCTACGCCCCCGCCTCACCCGCGGATTGAAGTCGAACCCCATTCGCTTCACGTCACGCTTCTTACCGGCGAGACGACGACGCGCGATCTTCTGCTGAAGAATACCGGGCTCGCCGACCTGAACTACAGTATCACGTTTCGCGCGGTCGCTCCTTCTCCTCCGCCGACTCCAATTCCCACGCCCACTCCGGAAGATTTCGAGCCCACGCCCACGCCGGAAGATATCGAGCCCACGCCCACCCCGGAGGATTTCGAACCCACGCCCACGCCGGATGACGAGGCGCCCACGCCGACGCCGCAGTATTTCACGCTCACCATTGAAATTGTCGAAGAAGGCGGAGCCGAAGGTGATGTGGTACAGGATCCTCTGCCCGACCCGGAAGGATACCCGGACGGCACCGAAGTAGAACTGACCGCGGTCTATGATGATGAAGAGGTGGAATTCGACGGCTGGACCGGAGATATCACGACCACCGAGAACCCGACCAGCATCGAGATGATTGATGACCGCTCTGTCACCGCCACCTTCAGGCCAAGGTTCGGCGAAGACGCTCTCATCGCGCGCGACGACAGTGTCGAAAAGAAAGACCCCTGGCACGAAGGTGTCTTGAGGATAAAGCTCTCGCCGGAGGCGCGCCGGGACGTTCAGGTCTCCACCGAACCGTCCGGCGTGAAGGCACTGGGGATTCCGACGCTGGACGCTCTCAACCGGCAGTATCACGCCACCAAGATCGAGATGGTCTTTCCGACCGATCCCCGCCACGCCGCCCGCCACCGTCGCTGGGGGTTGGACCGCTGGTATCAGATCCGGTTCGAGAAAGCCCCGCGGGTTCCGGAGGCGGTGGCCGCCTATAAGGCCGACCCCAATGTCGAGATCGCCGAGCCGGTCTATCGCAAGCGGCTCCACTGGCTCCCCGACGATACCCGTTTCGGCGAGCAGTGGCATTACCGCAATGTCGGACAGACCGGGGGAACCCCGGGAGCGGACATTCGCCTGGAAGAGGCCTGGGAGATCGAGAAAGGAAAGCCGTACGTGGTCGTCCAGGTGGTCGATACCGGTATCGACGTTGCCCATCCCGACCTTGCGCCCAATCTCTGGGTTAATCCCGACCCCGATCCGTTCCTAAACGATATTCACGGCTGGAACTTCGCCAACCACAATAACAACATCCAGGACACGCACGGCCACGGAACTCACGTCGCCGGAACGGTGGCGGCGGTGACCAACAACGCGCTCGGGGTGGCCGGAGTGGCCGGCGGTTCCGGAACCGGCGATGGGGCGCGGATAATGGTGGCCAGGGTCTTCGGAGACGGGGGTCTCCAGGGCGGTTTCGCCCCGGCGTTGGTCTACGGCGCCGACAACGGCGCCGTGATCTCTCAGAACAGCTGGGGATACACTTCCCCCGGCGATTTCCCGGAGGTGATGCGGACCGCGATCGATTATTTCATCGCCGAAGCCGGCGACTATCCCGGTTCCCCGGTTCGAGGCGGGGTGGTGGTCTTCGCCGCCGGCAACGACAACGACGACGGGGAATGGTATCCGGCTTACTACGAGCCGGTGATCGCCGTCGCCGCCACCGACCACAACGATCAGAAGGCCTGGTATTCCAATTACGGACCCTGGGTCGATATCTCGGCCCCGGGCGGCAACACCGTGGTGGCGACCAACCAGGGGGTGCTGAGCACGGTGGTGGGCGGTTATGGTTTTCTCCAGGGAACATCAATGGCCGCGCCCCACGTCTCGGGAGTAGCGGCCTTGCTCGCTTCCCACCTGACCGGCCTGCCCAACGAGACGGTAAAAAACTTCATGATTAACAGCGCCGACCGGATAGATTCGGTAAATCCGGATTACGCCGGGATGCTCGGGTCCGGCCGGCTTAACGCCTACCGGGCGCTCCGGCTGCTGGTCGACGTCGATTGGCTCGACGCCGATCCCCGGAGCGGAACGATCACGCCCGGTGAGGAAGAAACGGTCACGGTCTTCTTCGATTCCACCGGATACGCCGCGGGAACATACAGCGCCGAGATCGTCATCTCCAGCAACGATCCGGCCTCCCCGGAGGTTGTTGTCCCCGCCAGTATGACCGTCCTGCCCCCGCCTTCGCCGACTCCGCCCCCGCCGGTGGTCGGCCCGATCAGCGGTTGGGTTTACGACGGACAGACCTTCCGGGGGATCCCCGATGTCAGGGTGACCGCTTCCGGACTGGGGGGCTTGAATTGGGCCGGTTACGCCGAGACCGATTCCGGCGGTTTTTTCCGGATCACCGACCTCAAACGCGGTAATTACGAGATTAAAGCCATCCCCAAGGCCAAATCGCCCTATCTGCCGAGGACAGTCGTCCATCCCGTTCCCACGGGCAGCGAGGATGTCAACATAATGCTCGCGCGGCTCAGGCGAGGGTTCATCCAGGGCCGGGTCTTCGACCGGGACACCGGCGCTCCGCTGGAAGGTTTCCGGGTTTACGCGAGGGACAGATACGAAGCAAAAGAAGACGAAGAAGACGAGCCAGGGAGAATTGACGGGGGGATGGCTTATACCAACGCCCAGGGCTACTATCGGATCGACGATCTTCATCACCTGGGCCATTATCAAATGACCGCCCAGCCGGTGAAGGGCACATTCAGAGCCGAATACGCTCCCCTGCGCCTGGATGGTTATTTTTTCATCGATTCCAGCGGAGTGGACTTCGCGATGCCCAAGGGCGGAGCGATCTACGGGCGGGTCACCGACGAGTTGACCGGCCAGGGCGTCCCCGATATCAACCTGACCGGTTACGATGCCATCGGCACCATTACCCACGACATAACCGATGCCGCCGGCAACTTCCGGTTAAGCCCTCTTTCTCCCGGCCGCCACATCATCGCGGTGAGGGCCAACTTCCACAATATGCGCCACGACATCTGCTACTTGAGCCAGTGGTATTATCAGCGTCACTGGGTGGACCCGCCGGGCACGGCTGAAGAAATAACCGCAGCGAGAGCGGCGGCCGACCGGATCAAACTCGGTCCCGCCCAGGAACTCCGCAAGGACGTCATCTTGGTGCGTTGCCCGTTTAACACCCCGACTCCGGTGCCGGTCCCGTCGCCGACCCCGCCCCCTTCGGACGACCCCGACGACTACCTCCATATCTGGCAGATCTGGTCGGGAGTACCTGGCGCCCCCTCCGCCGGAGACGGACAGGCCACACTGATAAAGAATCCGGCCACCGGACTCAGTGTGCTGTATGAGTGCGGTATCCGGCCGGTCCCCGAAACGGACGACCTGCCCCGGGAGGCGCTTTACCTGATGGACCAGCTGGGAATGGGTCGGGGAGACCTCGATTACATAATCATCAGCCACTACCACTTCGACCACTATATGGGGGTCCCCGCCCTGATCGACGGTGTGGGCGGCGATCCCCCGGTTCCCGAGCTGGTCCGGGAGGGCATCGGCCGCCCGGCGGTCGCCGCCTACGATCGCGGGGGGAGTTTCCGGGCCGACGGCGTCGCCATCGATCAGCGCTACCTGGACGCCATCGGGGATAGACGGCAGACCTGGTGGGTCGGCGGCGAGATCGACCTCGAAATGCCCCGCGGCGACGCGATCATCAAATGCCTGGCCATCGGAAACGCCCAGGAAACCCCTCCGGGTTCCGGCGATACCGTTGTCCACGTTTTCAACCGGCCCGATCTTCCCGGCCGGGGTTATGAAAACGCGCTCTCCCTGGTCGTCAACCTGATGTACGGCGCCTTCGATATGTACCTGGGCGGCGATTCCTCATCGGAGATCGGCGGACAGGCCCCGGTCGAAGAGGAGGTCGGCGGGGTCATACGAGACGACCTGAACCGGAGGGTGGACGTCCTGCTGGTCAATCACCACGGTTCCGCCAATCAAACCTCCAGCCGGTTTCTCGACCTGATAAGCCCGACCCTGGCCGTTATTTCAACCCGTCCCAATTTTCCCCATCCGGACGCGGTGGGGCGCCTGGAAGAATATTTCCAGCGGCTGCTCGGCGACGAGATTGCGGGGCGCCAGCTTATATTGCAGACCGCCCTCCACCGCGGCCGTCACTCCGATTACGCTTTCAACGCCGACGCCCACATCCATATCCGCACCGACGGCAATTTCTACACGGTAGAGTCCTACGACGTTCCGGGACGGACCACTAACCGCAGGGAGTTCATCGACAGATGGTTGATCAACCACCCGGCGAACCCCTTCCCGCTCCCGACGCCGGAACCGGAGGAGTTCTCTCCGGTGATCAGCCAGATCGCCACGGAGGGACCCGGGGGAGCGCAGGACTTTTTTGTGGAGATCTACAATCCCGTGGGGGAGAATATCGACGTTTCGAACTGGCAGATCCAATACGGGCCGGACGGGGCGGCCACCGGGGGGGTCAATTGGTCTACCCGGGTTACGATAAACCCGGGCACGATCCTGCCTTCTTATTATTATATGCTCTTCACCCACCCGACCGCGTACACAAGAGAGGTTCCCGGCGATCAGGCTATGCGGGCCCTCGCGGTCGCGGCCACCGGCGGCCACATCCGGCTGCTCGACGGGAGCGGAATCGAGCAGGACCGGGTGGGCTGGCGGTCCGCCACCGCCCCGAAAGGACGCCCGATCCCCGGGTTTCACGGATCAGCTGGAAGCTACCTGCGCAAGGTCCTCTGGGATTCCACCGAGGCCACGATGTCTCCAGGCGGAAGAGATTACGATTTCGGAAACCTCTACGACACCGATGACAACGCCCGGGATTTCGTGATAATGGGCGCCTATCGCCGGCCCCGCAATCTCCGGGACGCCGTCGGACCTTACCCGCATCCTCCCGGCCCCTCGCCGACCCCTTACGTCAGGCAATACCGGGAATGGAACCTGCCTGCCGGGGGGACTTATATCAACGGTCTGAACTTCGATCAATACCTCTCCATCTACAATCCGGTGGCGGAGAACCCGGCCCCGGTCGAGATCGATTTCGTGGGTCCGAACGGCCTGCTGACCACTATCAGCCGGACGGTTCCCCCCTTGAGCCGGGTGACCGTTAAAGTCAACGATCACGTCGGAAACTTCCAGCCCGCCGTCTCCACGCTGGTCAGGGCTTTGAGCGATAACGTGGACGTTATCTGCGAAAGGTCGATGTACTGGTCTCCGGACGGCGTCCGCTGGGCCGGCGGCCACAACTCGGTCGGGATCGCCCGGGCCGAAACCGATTGGTACCTGGCCGAAGGAGCCACTCATTCATTCGATATGTTCGTCCACGTCCTCAATCCCAGCTTCGACGCGCAGAATATCGACGTGGTCTTTGTTAATGAAAACGGCCAGTCCTGGAATTATAACCGGACGGTCCCGGCTCGTTCCAACTGGACGATCGACGTGAAAAGCAAGGTCGGCAGCCAGTCCCAGATTTCCACCCGGGTTTCGGCCGAACTGCCGATCGCGGTGGAAAGGACGATGTACTGGAACAGCAACGGAATCGAGTGGGTGGACGGCCACGCCTCCCGCGGGGCTTCCGCGCCGCGCGTGAGCTGGCAGCTTCCGGAAGGGGCCACCCATATCTTCGACGAATACGTTCTGGCCGCCAATTTCGCGCAGCAGTCTTCCCGGGTCAGGTTCACCTTTATGGATGGGGAGGGCGACACCGCCTTTCACACCAGGACGCTGGACCCGATGGTACGCTACACCGTAAGGGTTGCGGACATAGTGGGCAACCGCGATCAGGTATCCACGATCGTCTCTTCCGACGACAATGTTCCGATCGTGGCCGAGCGGGCGATGTATTGGAACCCGGGCGGGGTCCGGTGGGGCGGCGGCCACGCCTCCGTCGGAACTCCCCGGTCGGCCTTAAAATGGCATCTGGCGGAAGGGGCCACCCATATCTTCGATCAATACGTCCTGGTCGCCAACCCGAACCGCTTCTTTACCGCCGAGGTCAGGGTGATATTCAACGACGCTTTCGGCAACAGCTGGACCTATGATGTCAATCTTGAGCCGCTCGCCCGCCATACCGTGAAGGCCAACAATGTGGCGGGTACCATCGGGCAGCTCTCCACCGTCGTGGAATCGCTCAACCGCATCCCGATAGTCGCCGAGCGGGCGATGTACTGGAACGCCGGAGGCGTCCGCTGGTCCTCCGGCCACGGCACCGTCGGATTCGGCGGCCGATAAAAAGAATCTTCGATGTTCCTGCGCGTATTGCCCGTCGGGCCGCTGGAGGCCAACTGCTACCTGGCCGGGAAGGCGGGGTCCCCCGGCTGCCTGGTCATCGACCCGGGCGGCGAGGCGGAAGTTGTCCGCCAGGCGGTCGGCGAAAGCGGACGTCTCCCGGAGGCGATCTTTCTCACCCACGGCCACCTCGATCATATCGGCGCCGCGGCCGAACTGCGGAAGGCCTTCTCCATTCCCCTGATAATGCATCCCGCCGACCAGGGGCTTTCGTGCAACCCGGCCGATATGGTCTCCTTCTTCGGTCTCGATTCCCCGAAGGGATTGAACCCCGAACGCCTGGTCGAGGACGGCGACCGGGTCGAGGCGGGGGGGCTGGTTTTCGGGGTTCTGCACACGCCGGGGCACAGCCCCGGCGGCGCCTGCCTTCTCCTTCCCGGCGGCGGGGAGCCGGACCGGGTCTTCACCGGCGACACGCTCTTTGCCGCCGGCGTCGGCCGGACCGATCTTCCGGGAGGGGACGAGAGGCAGTTGGCCGATTCGATCAGAAGCAAGCTCTTCACTCTTCCCGACGAGACCATTATCCACCCCGGTCACGGCCCCTCCTCGACCATCGGCCGGGAGAAGGCCAATCTTTCCGGCTGGCTGTAACCCGGGTTAGGGATAATCCGGATTGTTTTCAGCCACATCTATGAAAGCCATCCAAAAAAATATTCCGGCGAATATTTTTTTGGATGAGTTCATCAACTTCCTCAAGGTGGAACGGGGTTTAAGCCCGCACACCCTTTCCGGTTACGGTTCCGACCTGGCGCGCTTCCTCGCATTTCTGGATGACAGGGGCGGAGCCGACCTGGACAAGGTCAGTCGCGACCGGATCGTCGATTTTCTCCTGGAGGAGAAAGAGCGCGGGCTCTCTCCCCGCAGCCTGGCCCGGCTGCTGGTGGCGATCAGGATGTTCTTTCGTTTTCTGACCGCCGAGGGCTACCTGAAGACCGACGTCAGCGAGGTTATGGACTCCCCGCGGCTGGGGTCGGTCCTGCCCCGCGCCTTGTCGGAGAAAGAGATCGGCGTAATTTTGACCCAGCCCGACCCCGGGAAGCCGGCCGGGGCGCGGGACCGGGCGGTGCTGGAGTTGCTCTACGCCTGCGGATTGAGGGCCGACGAACTGGTCGGGCTGAGGCTGGCGGACGTGAACCTCGAAGGCGGTTTCGTTCGTTGCTGGGGGAAGGGCTCCCGGGAGCGGATCGTTCCGCTCGGCCGGTCCGCGATCCGGGCGATCAGGGAATATCTTCCCTTCCGGGAGGGGTCGCTCCGGGGCGCCGATCCGGGATGGCTCTTCGTCTCCCGGCGCGGGGGCGCCTTCAGCCGGCAGTGGCTCTGGAAGCTGGTAAAGAAATACGCCCGCCGGGCCGGCCTGTCCGAAAGTTCCAGTCCCCACTCCTTCCGCCATTCCTTCGCCACCCACCTGCTGCGCTACGGGGCCGATCTCCGCTCCGTCCAGGAACTGCTCGGCCACTCTTCGATCACCACCACCCAGGTTTACACCCACCTCGACCGGGAGCAGCTCAAGGAAGTCCATCGCCGCTTCCACCCCCGCGGCTGACGGGAACGGTCCGCCCGGCGGGATTGCTTCGTCACCCTCACTCCGTTCGGGCTCCTCGCAATGACTGGAGAAGGGGCTCCGTTCGGGCTCCCCTCAATGACTGGAGAAGGGGCTCCGTTAGGGCTCCTCGCAATGACTGGAGAAGGGACTCCGTTCGGGCTCCCCGCAATGACCGGAGAAGGGGCTCCGTTCGGAGTTCGCAAGAGTCTTCACTCCAAAAGTCATTGCGAAGCAATCTCGATGGGGTAGGGGGCGGGTCGGTTGCCTGCGGTATCCTTCAGCCCTTACCGTGTTCGGGCTAACAATCGTTAAAGCGGGGAGAATATTTTTTCGCAGAAAAAATATACTTGAAATATTTTCAGTTTTTGTTATATTGTAAAGGAAAATAAGAAACGA
This sequence comes from PVC group bacterium, assembly GCA_003551625.1. Taxonomy (GTDB): domain Bacteria; phylum Auribacterota; class Erginobacteria; order Erginobacterales; family PUNC01; genus PUNC01. Next base: position 11,984 of record PUNC01000164.1, read on the forward strand.
ATCGCCCGGGGATCGGTCCCGGCAACGGAAGAAGAAAACCACGGAGGAAAAAATGTTCGCTAAAAAAATACTGGTAGTGGATGACGAGGAGTCGATACGGGAACTTCTCTTCGACCTTTTGAGCCGCCGGGGGTTCAAGGTCAAGACCGCCGGCGACGGCAAGAAGGCGCTGGCGGTGGCCTCGTCGTTTTACCCCAATATCACCCTGCTCGATTACGTGATGCCCAAGTATTCGGCCCTGGATATCTACCCCCGGCTGAAAAAAATCTTTCCCTCGATGAAGGTGATCATAATCACCGGCCGGGGATCGGAGGAAGTGGCGGTGCGGGCCTTGAAGATGGGAGTGGACGACTACCTGACAAAGCCGCTCGACGCCGAAAAAGTGGTGGGTTCGATCAATCACTACCTGCTCGCCCAGAGGGAAGAGATCATCAAGCTCAACGGTAAGTACGACTACCCGATCGACACCGACCCTTACCTCTGCCGTTACGAGTATCTCCGCCTGGTTCACTTCAACCCGGCGATCGGGGTCAAGACCGCGACCGCCTTCTTCGACTTCAACCGGCAGGATTACTACTGCTTTCTCAACCGCTTTAAGAAATGGGGTATCGCCGGATTGATGACGGAGAAGGAGATCCGCCAGCTGGTGCGGAAGCTGGCGGAAGACCGTTACAAGAAGAGAAAGCCCATCGCCTTCAAACCCTTCGAAGTCCCCGTGGAACCGGCTCCTCCGGGTCCCAACCGGATGTCGGAGTTTCTCAACTGGAACGATTTCGCCCAGGTCAAGCTGGAGATGATCCGCGAGGCGGCCGTCGTGGAAAATTCCCACGTCGGCGACATCTGCCGTAAGTACGGGATCACCCGCGAGAGCTTCTACCAGAGTTACCGGACCTTTCAGAAGCGCGGGGTCTTCGGCCTGCTGGCGAGAAAGAAGGGGCGTCCCCGTAAAAAAGCGGCCTCTTCTTCGTAAGCCGGAGGGGGAAAGCTTTGTCCGCTCCGCCGTCCGATCTTTCCGGTTTGTTGTCGTCCCGGATCTCCCCCCGCCCGCTTAAGATGCTCAGGTTTGCCGGGGAGCTGGCCGACGGGAAGGGCTGGAAGATCTATCTGGTGGGGGGGGCGGTGAGGGATCTGCTGCTGGGAGAGAGAAACATCGATCTCGATCTCCTGGTGGAACGCTACGGATTGGAATTTTCCCGCGAGCTGGCCGCCCGCCGCGGCGGCACGGTCAAGACTTACCGGAGATTCGCCACCGCGATGGTGATAGTCTCCGGGATCAAGATCGACGTAACCACCACCCGCCGCGAAGACTATCCCCGTCCGGGAGCGCTGCCCCGGGTACTTCCCGGTAGTCTGAAGGAAGATCTGCTGCGAAGGGATTTTACCATCAACGCGATGGCCCTCTCCCTTAACCGGAGGTCGTGGGGAATGCTGGTCGATCCCTGGGGGGGGAGAGCCGACCTGGAGGCCGGGATTATCCGGGTCCTGCACGCGGGAAGCTTCCGCGACGATCCCACCCGGATATTCCGGGCGGTGCGGTTCCAGAAAAGGCTCGGCTTCAGAATCGAGCCGGGGACCGAAGAGCTGATCCGGACCGCGGTGGACCTGAAGGCGTTCGAAGAGGTTTCCCCCGAAAGGCTTCGCCGGGAGCTGGAGCTGATGCTGGCCGAGCCCGGCCCGGAGGAGGCTATCGCGGCGATGGCCCGTTACGATCAGCTCCGGTTCATTCATCCCGAACTCTCCTACGGCGATCGCCAGAAAAGGATCCTGAATAATCTCGAAGGAGTGTGGAAACGCCACGGCCGGGCCCCGGAACGGAGCGAGGTTAGGAAATGGAGGCTTTACTTCTTCGCCCTGGTCTGGCCCCTTTCGCCGGCCGCCCTGATCGAAACCGGCCGCCGGTTCAACTTCCCCCGGAACGTTATCAGGTCGGCGGCGGGGATCAGGAGCCGGGAGGAGAAGTTTTTCGCCGAACTGGGGAAAAAACCCCCGCTTCCACCCAGTATGGTCTATCGCCGGCTGTCGGGGCTACACCCCGAAGTTCTGCTGTTGGCGGCGGCGGCCGCGCCGTCCCGGGCCGCCCGGGAACGGATCGAGAGTTATCTGGACGACTGGTCGAAAGTGAGCTTGGAGATCGGCGGCGGGGACCTGGCCGCCCTGGGCCTCAAACCGGGGGCGGCGATGGGGAGGGCGCTCCGGGAAGTGCTTTACGCCCGGCTCGACGGTAAGGTCGACGGCCGGGAAGAAGAGCTTGAATTCGCCCGGAAACTGGTTGACCGGGCAGGTTAATCGCATAATACTGTAACGCTTTAGCGCTTTCGCGATGAAACCAACCACTCAAAAAAAAGTTCTCAGCGGGATGCGGCCGACCGGACCCCTTCACCTCGGCCATCTTTTCGGTGTCCTGGGTCGATGGGCGGAGCTTCAGGACGATTATCGCTGTTTTTATATGATCGCCGATTGGCACGGGTTGCTCAGCGAATATGAAGATCCGGGAAGAATGCGGGAATATACCCGCCAGGTGGTGGCCGAGTGGCTGAGCCTGGGAATAGACCCCGGCCGCAGCGTGATCTTCCGGCAATCGGAAGTCAAGGAACATCTCGACCTTTATTTCATACTCTCCGCCATTACCCCCTTGCCCTGGCTGGAGCGTTGCCCGACCTACAAGGAACAGATGAACGAGATCAAGGGGCGGGATCTTTTGACCTACGGCTTTCTGGGGTACCCGGCCCTGCAGGCCGCCGATATCCTGGTTTACCGCGCCGACGCCGTTCCGGTGGGGGACGATCAGCTTCCTCACCTCGAGCTGACGCGGGAGATCGCCCGGCGTTTCAACCACTTCTACGGGAAGGTGCTGCCCCTGCCGCGGGCATTGATGACCAAGTCGCCGCGGATTTTGGGGTTGGACAACCGGAAGATGAGCAAGTCATACGGAAATTTCATCGCCCTGGCCGACTCCCCGGAGACGATCGCGAAGAAGGTGGCCGGGATGATAACCGATCCCGCGCGGGTCTACCGCCGCGATCCCGGTCACCCCGAGGTCTGCAACGTTTATTCCTACTACCGGCTGCTCGAAAGCGCCGGCCTGGCCGCGGTCGCCGAAGAGTGCCGTTCGGCCCGGCGTGGCTGTTCCGAGTGTAAAAAGCAGCTGGCGGCGGAGTTGGCAGATTTTCTGGCCCCGGTCCGGGAAAGCCGGCGCCACTGGTTGGAAGGCCGCCGGATCGAAGAGGTGCTCGAGGCGGGAGCGGTCGCCGCGCGGCGGGAGGCCGGCGCCACTATGGAAGCGGTCTTTTCGGCGCTGGGCTGGTAATGGATCCCCGGGACCAAAGATTCCAGCTGGAGGTCTTCGAGGGGCCGCTCGACCTGCTCTTGTTTCTGATCCGCAAGAACGAAATCGATATTCACCATATACCGATACAGGTCCTCACCCGGCAATACCTGGAGTATCTGGAACTGATGAAGATGCTTGACCTGGATATCGCCGCCGAATTCTTGAGTATGGCCGCCACCCTGATGCACATCAAGTCGCGCTTCTTGCTCCCCCCGGAGGAACGGGAGGAGGAAGAAGAGGAGGATCCCCGCTGGGACCTGGTCCGCCGGCTGCTGGAGTACAAAAGGTTCAAGGAGGTATCCCGGAACCTTGACTCCTTGCAACTGCGGCAGGAAAAAATGTTTGTCCGGAAGGGGGAGAAGGTCTCCATCCCCGCCCCAGCCGAAACTCTGGAAGAGGTCGGTATCTTCGAGCTTCTCGACGCTTTCTCGACGGTGCTCAAGCGCGCGTCCGGGAGGGAAATCTCCGAGCTGCAGCCCGACCCCTTCACCATCGAAGACGGGCTGAAGAGGGTGCTGGACCGGACCGCGGCCGCAAACGGCGGGATTGTTTTTACCACGCTTTTCGAGCCGGAGGAGACGCGCTTCCGGATCGTGGTCATATTTCTCGCCGTCCTGGAGTTGATCCGCCGCCGGGTAATTCGCGCGGTCCAGGAGACTCATTTCGGGCGGCTCCGGGTTTACCGGGTGAGGGAGGAGAAAGGTGGAAGTTAAAAGCATAGTTGAAGCGCTGCTTTTCGCGGCTCCGGAGCCTCTCAACCTCTCCCGCCTGGAGCAGCTGGTTTCCGGGGCGGCCTCGTCCGGCTCCGCGGCCGGGGGGAAGACGGTGAGGGAAGCCCTGGAAGAACTCCGGCGGGATTACGACGAAGGGCGGAGAAGTTTCCAGATCGTGGAGGTCGCCCGGGGGTACCAGCTGAAGACCCGTCCGGAATACGCTTCCTGGGTCAGGAAGCTCTTTCAGCCCCGGCAGTATTTTCGTCTCTCCGGACCCACCCTTGAAACGCTGGCGATTATCGCTTATAAACAGCCGGTGACCCGCCCGGAAATCGAGGCCATCCGGGGAGTAAGCGTGGATGGCATCTTGAAAAACCTTCTGGAAAGGGAGCTGATCAAGATCGACGGTCAGAAGGAAGTGGCGGGGAGGCCGTATCTTTACCGCACCAGCCGGAGGTTCCTGGAGCATTTCGGATTGAACTCCACCCGGGATCTGCCGCCGCTCGAGCCCGGGGAGAGCCCCACCGGCGGTGAATTAAACGCCCTCCCGCCCGCCGATCCCTCCGGGGATTCCGCGGGCGCGGCCGGGGAGGAACGGCAGGGAAAGATATGAAGACCGGAAGACTTAGGGACGAGATCGATCGTCTCGACGCCCGGATCGTGGCCCTTCTCAACCGCCGGGCCCGGCTGGCCGAGAGAATCGGGAGAATGAAAAGCGAGCGGGGTCGGCTGGTCTACGATCCGGCCCGCGAGGAAGAGATCCTGGCGGCCTTGGACCGGAACAACATCGGCCCGCTGGGCCGCGGAGATCTCCAGGCGATTTACCGGGAGGTGATCTCCGCCTGCCGGAAGTTGGAGAAGCGGTTGGTAATCGGTTTTCTGGGGCCGGCGGCCTCCTTCAGTCACGCCGCGGCGAGAATGAAATTCGGCCGGGGCGCGGACTACTCGCCCCAGGACACCATCGCCAGCGTCTTCGAAGAAACCGAAAAGGGGAACTGCGACTTCGGGGTGGTTCCGATTGAAAACTCCCTGGAAGGCGCGGTAACCCATACTATGGACAAGATCGCCGAGACCGATCTCAAGATCTGCGCCGAGGTCTTTCTCCCGGTCTCCCACTGCCTGCTGGCCCGCGGAGCGCGTTCCCGGCTCGCCCGCGTCTATTCGCATCCCCAGGTTTTCGGGCAGTGCCGGGCGTGGCTTCAGAAAAACCTGCCGGGGGTGGAATTGATCGAGTCCTCCTCGACCGCCCACGCCGCCCGCCAGGCGGCCTCGGAGAAGGGGGCGGGAGCGCTGGCTTCCCGGCTGGCGGCCTCGGTTTACGGTCTCAAGATCCTGGCCGAGCGGATCGAGGACGACACCGGAAACATAACCAGGTTCCTGGTGATCGGGCGGATGGAGCCCCGGTCCGCCGCCCGCAACCGGACCAGCATTCTCTTCTCCCTGCCTCACCGCGCCGGCAGTCTTTACGACGCGCTGAGCGCCTTTAAGCGCCGGAAGATAAACTTGACCCGGATCGAGTCCCGCCCCTTGCGGAAGAAGCCCTGGGAATACTATTTCTTCGTGGACTTCGAGGGGCATCTCCGTCAGCCGAAAACCAGGGCGGTCCTGAAGGAGCTTGACGGCATCTGTCTTTTCCTTAAGGTCCTGGGTTCCTATCCGCGGAGCGATTGAGATGAAAAATTTGGTTCGTGCCTGTGTTCACAAGATCAAGCCTTACCAGCCCGGCAAACCGATCGAGGAGGTCGCCCGCGAGATCGGCGTTGAAAAAGTCGAGTCGATCATCAAGCTGGCCTCCAACGAGAATCCCCTCGGCCCTTCGCCGCGGGCGCTGGAAGCCGTTCGCGCGGCCCTGGATTCGGTTAATCTCTATCCCGACGGGAGCGCTTACTACCTCAAGCAGTCGCTGAGCCGGAAGCTGGAGGCCCCGCCCGAAAAGATTATTGTGGGCAACGGTTCCAACGAGATCATCGAGTTGATAATGCACGTCTTCGTCGGTTCCGGCCACCGGGTGGTTTACGCCCATCCGTCGTTTCTGGTCTACCGGCTGGTCGCGACTATGTTCGGGGCCGAGGCGACCGAGGTCCCCCTGAAGGATTTCGTCCACGATCTTCCGGCGATACTCGAGGCCGTTGACGCCGACACCAGGGTGATTTTTATCGCCAATCCCAACAACCCCACCGGAACCGCCCTGGAACCTTCCGGGATCGAGGAGTTCCTGGCCGGGGTTCCGGACCACGTGGTCGTGGTCCTGGACGAGGCCTATTACGAATATCTCCCCCCGGAGTTGCGCTTTGAGGGGCTCCCCTGGTTGGACCGGAAGAAACTGATCCTGTTGAGGACGTTCTCCAAGATTTACGGATTGGCCGGCTTCCGGATCGGTTACGGACTGGCTTCGGCCGAGTGCGTGGAGATACTCAACCGGGTCCGGCAGCCCTTCAATACCAATACCCCGGCCCAGGTCGCGGCTCGGTCCGCCCTGGAGGACGAGGAGCACGTGAAAAACACGCTCGAGGTCAACCGGGAAGGATTGAAGACGCTGGAGGAGGGTTTTTCCCGGTTGGGGCTGGAATACGTTCCTTCGGTCGCCAACTTTATGCTGGTCAAAGTTGGGGACGGCGAAGAAATCTTCAAACGGCTCCTCTCCCGGGGCGTGATCGTCCGCCCGATGGGCTTCTACGACCTGCCGGAATACCTGCGGATCACGGTCGGCCTTCCCGGGGAGAATCAAAGGTTGCTCCGGGAGCTGGAGGCGGTGCTGGGCGCCCAGGTAAAGGATCGTAATCCGTGATCGGTCCCGACTTAAGACTGTCGGGATCTTCGCTACGCTACGATAATCGGTGATCAGGTAAAGGCCCAGTCCCTCGCCCACTTATTCTCGCGCAGACCTGTCCTGAGCGAAGTCGAAGGAGACGCGGGGGTAAGAAAGAGTTGATAAGTTTATAAGATGATAAGTTGATAAGAACAAAATCGAAATCGCTATCGGGATCGAAATCGAAATCGTTTAACTAAAAGTTGGTAGTACCTAA
>PUNC01000149.1 GCA_003551625.1 PVC group bacterium
CGCTGCGCGACCGCGTCGAGGAGATCGAAAGAAAGGTGGTGGCGGATCTCGGAAGCATCACCGTCGCCTCGCTGCTGGCGGAACGCGCCGCCGCGGGGAAGAAGAGGAATCGGCCGGAGCGGGGGAGGAAACGTTAAGATGGAGGAGTATCTCAGCAAGAGCCATAACTACATCGAACGGCTGGAGAGAAGATTTCCCGGCCGTGCAACCGCAAACAGGAGGAAAGACAATGATGCCGTTTGAAGGATGTCCGGGTTCCCGGACGCTGGATATGAGAGGAGACGAGACCAGGGGCGACCAGACCGGCCGTCGCCCTTCGCAGCTGCGGCAGTGGCCGATCCAGCTTCACCTGGTCTCGCCCGCCGCTTCGTATTTTCAAAAGGCCGACGTTCTGCTCGCGGCCGACTGCACGGCCTTCTCGGTCGGGGATTTCCACCAGGATTACCTGCGGGGCAAGACCATCGCCATCGCCTGTCCCAAGCTTGACGATGGACAGGAGGTTTACTCGGAAAAGATCCGGTCGATGATCGACGAGGCCGGCATCAACACCCTGACGGTGATGACGATGGAGGTTCCCTGCTGCGCCGGCCTGACGGCGCTGGCGACCGCCGCCGCCCGGGAGGCCAAGCGGAAGATCCCGGTCAAATCGGTGGTGGTCAGTCTCCAGGGCGAGCCGCTCTCCGAGGAGTGGGTCTCGTAACGCTCGTTTTTCGCCGGCCGCCCTCCAAAACAAACCCCTCCCCCGCGCTTCAGCGCGGGGGAGGGGGGGAGCTTGACGCGCTCCGCGCTGGGTTACCGTTTCTCGATTTTCTCCAGCGCCTGTCGCAGGTCTTCCTCGAGGTCGTCGGGATGCTCGATACCCACGGAGAGGCGGATCAATCCGTCGCCGATTCCCCGCTTGCGCCTTTCTTCCGACGGGATCGCACCGTGCGTCATCCGGGGCGGGTAACAGACCAGCGATTCCACTCCTCCCAGGCTTTCGGCCAGGATGAAAAGCTTCAGCGCTTCCAGGAACCTTTCGACGGCCGCGAACCCGCCCTTGAGGTCGAAGCTGATCATTCCGCCGAAGCCCGTCATCTGCCGCCGAGCCAGTTCGTGGCCGGGCTGGCCGGCCAGTCCGGGATAATAGACCCGCTCGACGGCGGGTGACTTTTCCAGGAAACCGGCCAGGCGGCGGGCGTTTTCGTCGTGGACCTTCATCCGGGCGGCCAGCGTCTTTATCCCCCGCAGGACCAGCCAGCAGTCCCAGGGTCCCGGGACAGCGCCGGCGGCGTTCTGGTAGGTCTGCAGGGCGGAGTGGATTTTGTCGTCGTTGATCACGACCGCGCCGCCGACGACGTCGCTGTGGCCGCCGAGGTATTTGGTGGTGCTGTGGACCACGATATCCGCCCCTTCTTCCAGCGGCCGCTGGAAGAAGGGGGTGGCGAAGGTGTTGTCCACGGCGAGCGTGATCGCTCGCTCCCGAGCGATCACGGCCAGGGCTTTAAGGTCGGCCAGCTGAAGCAGGGGGTTGGTCGGGGTCTCGATCCAGATCATCCGGGTCCGGTCGTCCGCCGCGGCGGCGACCGCTTCCGGATCGGAAGCGTCGACGTAGGCGGCGTCGATCCCCCATTTGCGGAAGATCTTTTCCAGCAGACGGTAGGTCCCGCCGTAGAGGTCGGTGCCGGCCAGGATCCGGTCGCCGGGGGAAAGCAGGCTGAAGACGGCGGCGGTCGCCGCCACCCCGGAAGCGTAGGCCAGGCCGTGGCGGCCGCCTTCCAGCGAGGCGAGCGCCGTTTCCAGCGCCGTCCGGGTGGGGTTTCCGGTCCGGGAATACTCGAAACCCCGGTGACGGCCGACGGCGTCCTGCTCGTAGGTGGAGGTCTGGTAAACCGGGACGATCACCGCCCCCGTCGCCGGGTCCGGCGGCTGGCCGTCGTGAATGGCTCTGGTCTCAAATTTCATAGTCTTCTCCTTGCCGCTCCCGCCATCCCGCGATCAGGTCGGCCCGGGTGATCAGCCCCGCGGGTTTACCGTCCGCGGTCACGATGATGCCGGGAGCCCCCGCCAGCAGAAGGCGGTAGGCCTCGGACACCTCCGTATCCCCGTCCAGGGTCGGCAGGGGTTTTCCCATCACCGCCCCGATCTCCTGGTTGGCGGCGTTGATGCCGTCGTGGAGCAGCTTCATCACCGTAGATTCGCTCAATCCCCCGACCACCGCGCCGTCGGAATCGATGACCGGAAGCTGGGAGATGTTGTAAGTCTGCATCAGTTCGATCGCCCGGGAAAGGCGTCCCCGCGGCCGGATCGAGATCAGCCGGGGCAGCCCGCGCTTTTTCTCCAGCACCTCCCGGACGACGACCCGCCGCGGGACGCGATCCTCCCAGAACCCGTTCTCCTGCATCCAGCGGTCGGAATAGAGGCGGGTGAGGTAATTGCGGCCGGTATCGGGAAGGATCGCCACGATCTTCGCGGAACGCTCGAGCCGCCGGGCGTATTGCCGGGCCGCCGCCAGGGCGGTTCCGGAAGAGCCGCCGGCCAGGATCCCTTCCTCCCGGGCCAGTCTCCGGGCGGTGTTGAAGGACTCCTTGTCGCTGACGCGGATCATCACGTCCACGATCCGGCGGTCGAAGGTCTTGGGGATGAAATCCTCGCCGATCCCCTCGACCTTGTAGGCGCGCGGAGAACCGCCGGAGAGAATCGAGCCCTCGGGATCGGCGCCGACGATCACCAGTCCCGGGTTCTTCTTCTTGAGATAGCGTCCCGCCCCGGAGATGGTGCCCCCGGTCCCCATCCCGGCCACCAGCGCGTCCACCTTTCCGCCGGTATCTTCCCAGATCTCCGGCCCGGTGGTCAGGTAGTGGACTTGCGGATTGGCCGGGTTGGCGAACTGGTCGGGCCGCCAGGCGCCGGGAATCTCCGCGGCCAGCCGCCGGGCCACCCCGTTATAGCTTTCCGGCGAGTCCGGCGGCACGTCGGTGGCGGTTATCACCACCTCGGCGCCGTAGGCGCGCAGGAGGTTGATCTTGTCCTCGCTCATCTTGTCCGGCATCACGCAGATCAGCCGGTAGCCCTTGCCCGCGGCCGCCAGGGCCAGTCCCACCCCGGTATTGCCGGCGGTGGCCTCGACGATGGTCCCTCCCGGCCGGAGTTCACCGCTCTTCTCCGCCGCCGCGATCATCGCCGGCCCCACCCGGTCTTTGATGGATCCGCCGGGATTGAAGGACTCGACCTTGACCCAGATCTCCGGTTTGAGGTTTTCGGCCAGCCGCCGGATCCGGATTAAGGGCGTGCGGCCGACGGTCTCCAGGATGCTGGCGTATGCCGTCATCTTCTTTCCTTTTTTCAGCCGGCGGCCTTCTGAAGGGCCTGCTCGATGTCGGCCTTAATGTCCTCGACGTCCTCCAGGCCGATCGAGAGCCGGATGTAATCGGCGGTGACCCCCGTCTGCTCCTGTTCCTCGGGGGAGAGCTGCTGGTGGGTGGTGGAGGCCGGGTGGATGACCAGACTCTTGGCGTCGCCGATGTTGGCCAGGTGGGAGAGGAGCTGGACCGAATCGATGAAGCGCTTGCCGGCCTCCAGGCCGCCCTTGATCCCGAAGCCGACCAGCCCCCCGAAACCTTCCTTGAGATACTTGGCGGCGACGGCGTGGTTGGGATCGTCCTCCAGGCCGGGATGGATCACCCAGTTGACCAGCGGGTGTTTCTTCAGCCACCGCGCGATCTCCAGCGCGCCGGCCGAATGGCGCCGCTGGCGCAGGGGCAGCGTTTCCAGGCCGAGAAGGAACTGGTGGGCGTTGAAGGGGCTGAGCGCCGCGCCCATATCGCGCAGCAGCGTCACCCGGACCTTGATAATGAAGGCTACGTTGCCCATTCCCGGCACGTCGCCCAGCGCGTCCCAGTAAACGATCCCGTGGTAGCTGGGATCGGGCTCGGTGAAATCGGGGAAGTTGCCGTTGTTCCAGGCGAATCTTCCCGAGTCCACGATCACCCCCCCGATCGAGGTTCCGTGTCCCCCGATATACTTGGTCGCGGAGGTGGCCAGGATGTCGGCCCCGTAATCGATCGGCCGGACCAGGCCGATGCCGACGGTATTGTCCACCACCAGGGGAATGCCGGCGCCGTGGGCGATCTTGGCCAGGGCCTCGAAGTCGGGGACGTCCAGTTTGGGGTTGCCGAGGGTCTCGGCGTAGATCGCCCGGGTCTTCTCGGTCACCGCCCGGCGGAACTGCTCGGGGTCGCGGGAATCCACGAATTTGACCTTGCGGCCCAGGGTCCGGGGAAAGGTGTAGTGAAACAGCTGGTAGGTCCCCCCGTAAAGGTTGTTGGCCGCGACGATCTCGTCTCCGGGACGGGTGATCGCCAGCAGCGCGTAGGTGATCGCCGCCTGGCCGGAAGCCACGCCCAGCGCCCCGGTTCCGCCCTCGATCGCCGCCACCCTCCGCTCGAAGACGTCGGTGGTCGGGTTCATAATCCGGGTGTAGATGTTCCCGAATTCCTTCAGCGCGAAGAGGTTGGCGGCGTGCTCGGTGCTCTTGAAGACGTAAGAGGTGGTCTGGTAGATGGGAACCGCCCGGGCGCCGGTGGTCGGGTCGGGCTGCTGTCCGGCGTGCAGGGCCAGCGTATCGAGTTTCAGATCGCTCATCATTCTCTCCTTTTGTTATTAAACGGCGTTGAACAGTTCGGTTGACAGGTAACGCTCGCCGGCATCGGGAAATACGGCCACGATCAGCTTTCCC
>PUNC01000085.1 GCA_003551625.1 PVC group bacterium
CCCCGCCGCGCCGCCGCCCAGGCGACGGCCCGGCCGGCGCCCCCGGCGCCGGCCACCAAGATTTTCTTCCCGCTCAGGGCGAAACCCTCCCCCTCGAGATAGTCCGAGAATCCGGCGGTGTCGGTGTTGTGGCCCACGCTCTCCCCTTTCCGAAAAACCACCGTGTTCACCGCCCCGACCGCCTCCGCCTCCGGGCTGAGGCGATCGAGCAGCGGAATCGCCGCCTGCTTGTGGGGGTGGGTCAGGTTGAGCCCCTTCATCCCCAGCGCCCGGGCTCCTTTCAGGGCGGCGGCCAGGTCTTCGGGGGCCACATCGAATGCCAGGTAGATCCAGTTAAGTCCCGCGGCCGCGAAAGCCCGGTTGTGGATGGGGGGGGAAAGCGAATGGCGGATCGGGCGGCCCAGAAGACCCGTCAACCCGGTGGAGCTGTCGATAGCAAGGTTCATGGGATGGCGGCGGTCCGCCCCCGGCCGGGCTTCAAGCGGAAGCGGGCCGCTTCTTCCCGGACGCGCGCGGCCGATTCCGGCCGACCAGCCGGTTGATGGCGTTAAGGTATGCCTTGACGCTGGCCTCGATGATGTCGGTGCTGGAAGCGCGGCCGGCCCGGAGCCGCCCCCCGACCTTCACCCGGACCGTCACTTCGCCCAGCGCGTCCTTTCCGCCGGTGACGGCCTTGAGCTCGTACTCCTTCATCTCGCCGCGAACGCCGGTGATCCGGTCGACCGCCTTGCAGGCGGCGTCGACGGGACCGTCTCCGCAGGCCGCGTCCTGCATCACCTTGTCGCCCTTCTTCAGCCTCACGGTGGCGGTGGGGACGGTGGTGTTTCCGGTGGTCACGTTCAGGTAAACCAGGGAAAACACTTCCGGCACCGCCTGAATCTGCTCGTCGACGATGACCTCGATATCCTCGTCGAAGACGTGCTTCTTCTTGTCCGCCAGCCGCTTGAATTTCTCGAAAGCCAACTCGATCTCCCCGTCGCTGAGCCGGTAGCCCATATCCTGGAGCCGGTCGCGGAAGGCGTGGCGGCCGGAATGTTTTCCCAGGACCAGCCGGCTGCGGGGCACGCCCACGTCGCGGGGGCGCATAATCTCGTAGGTGGTCCTCTCCTTCAAAACCCCGTCCTGGTGAATGCCCGCCTCGTGAGCGAAGGCGTTCTCGCCGACGATCGCCTTGTTGCGCTGAACGGCGATCCCGGTCAGGTGGCTGACCAGGCGGCTGGTCTTGAATATCTGGCGGGTGTTGATCCCGGTGGTCACCCCCCAGAAATCTTTCCGGACCTTCATCGCCATCACGATCTCTTCCAGGGAGGCGTTCCCGGCCCTCTCCCCGAGGCCGTTGATCGTGCACTCGACCTGCCCCGCCCCGGCCCGGACCGCGCTCAAGGAGTTGGCCACCGCCAGGCCCAGGTCGTTGTGGCAGTGGACGCTGATGACGGCCCGGGAGATATCGGGAACGTTTTCCTTAAGGTAAGAGATGATTCCTCCGTATTCTTCCGGAGTGGAGTAGCCGACGGTGTCGGGGATATTGACCGTCCCCGCGCCGGCCGCGATCACCTCGCCGACGACCTCGGCCAGGAAATTGAGTTCGGTCCGGGAGGCGTCCTCGGGGGAAAACTCCACTTCGTCGAAATACTTGCGGGCGGTGCGTACCGAGGCCGCCGCCTGCCGGACGATCTCCTCCTTGGCCTTGCCGAGCTTGAACTCGCGATGGATCCGGCTGGTGGCCAGAAAAACGTGGATCCGGGGCCGGGCGGCTTTGGCCAGGGCGCGGGCGGCGGTTTCGATATCCCCCGGCAGGCATCGGGCCAGGGCCGCCACCCCGGTATCCTTGATCTCCGCCGCCACCGCGGCCACGGCCCGCCGGTCTCCTTCCGAGGCGGCCGGAAAGCCGGCCTCGATGCAGTCGACGCCCAGCTTGACCAGCTGCCGGGCGATCCTCAGCTTCTCCCGGATGGTCAGGCTGGCGCCGGGCGACTGCTCGCCGTCGCGCAGCGTGGTATCAAAAATCAGAACTTTGCGTTTTTTCTTCATCGCCGTCCGGTTTCGCCCGGGTTATACCCATCCGGTTAATAGGAACCGTAGTTTATCTCCAGCCAGCAGAGAAAATCGTACATCGTGGACCACCGGAGATCGTAATCCGAGGTGTCCACCCGGACATCGTTGACCCGGGGAGCCAGTTTGACCAGGACCTTGTCCGGATTGTGAGCCGCGAACTGGGAGTTCTCCCAGCGAAGATAGCGGCCCTTGGCGCAGGTGGAACTTTTCGCGATCATCTTTCCGACGTTTCCCCGCTGGCAGAGCAGAATAACGTGGTCGTCGAAATCCTGAAAATGAAAATGCACGTGCCCGCCCAGGTCGAGGCCTTCCCGGAAAAGCTTTTTATAGATCTTCCGGGCCAGGGGACCCGACCGCAAATTATGCTCCTCGGAGAAGGAGGAAAATCTCCTTCTCCACCAAGGGGAGCGCTTCTCGCGCAAGACATCCGCCACCCGGAACCGCAGGGTTTCGCCCCGGAACGGTTTCTGGACGAACCCGTCGATTCCCAGGGTGCGGGCCTGGTCGATAATCTCTTCCTCCAGCCGGTAGGCCGAGGTGAGGATCACCGGTATCTTTCCGTTCTTTCCGAACAGGCGATGGGCGAAATCCAGCCCGGTCATATCCGGCAGCCGAAAGTCCAGGATGACGGCATCGCATTTTTTCTCCGTCACCCGGTCCAGCCCCTCCTTACCCGTGGAGGCCTCGACCACGTTATATCCGTAGGAGACCAGCTTCCGGCTCAAGACCAGCCGGATGAGAGGCTCGTCGTCGACGACCAGTATCCGCCTGGTCGCTTTCCCGGTTCTCATTTTAACCAACTCATCATCCCCCGAAGCTTCCGGCCGACCGTCTCGATCAGGTGGTCGGCCTGGGTCCGGGCCAGGGTGGTGAAGTGAGGCCGCCCGGCCTGGTTTTCCAGTATCCATTCCCGGGCGAAGGCCCCGGTACGGACCTCCTCGAGAATCTTCTTCATCTCGCGCCGCGTCTCCTCGGTCACGATCCGCTTGCCCCGGGTGAGATCCCCGTATTCGGCGGTATTGCTGATCGAATACCTCATCCCGGCGATTCCCTGCCGGTGCATCAGGTCGGTGATAAGCTTGAGTTCGTGGAGGCACTCGAAATAGGCGATCTCCGGCTGGTAACCGGCCTCGACCAGGGTTTCGAAACCGGCCCGGACCAGCTCGGTCAGGCCGCCGCAGAGAACGACCTGCTCGCCGAAAAGATCGGTCTCCGTCTCCTCGGCGATGGTGGTCTCGATCACGCCGGCCCGGGTCCCGCCGATTCCCTTGGCGTGAGCCAGGGCGATATCGCGGGCCTTCCCGCTGGCGTCCTGGTGCACCGCCAGAAGACAGGGGACCCCGCTGCCCTGGGCGAAGACGTCCCGGACCAGGTGGCCGGGGCCCTTGGGCGCGACCATATAGACGTCCACGTCTTCCGGCGGCACGATCTGGCTGAAATGAATGTTGAACCCGTGGGAGAAGGCCAGGCACTTCCCGGGGGCGAGCTGATCGGCCACGCAGGCCCGGTAAAGACCGCCCTGGACCTCGTCGGGAACCAGCATATGGATGATGTCGGCCGCCCGGGCGGCTTCCTCGGCCAGCAGCGGCTTGAAACCGTGCTCCTCGGCAAGGCGCCAGTTGTCGGTGCCGGGGAGTTCGGAAACGATCACCTCCACCCCGCTGTCGCGAAGGTTCTGGGCCTGGGCGTGCCCCTGGCTGCCGTAACCCAGGATCGCTATCTTCTTGCCCTTGAGGTGTTTGAGGTCGGCGTCCTGGTCGTAATACATCTTCATGCGGATTCCTCCTTGGATGGATGAAATGTTTCGGCGAAAGATATTTTAGCTGCGGGCGATCGCGATCTTCCCGGTGCGCACCAGCTCCTGAATACCGAACCGGGCGAGCAGCTTCAAGATCGCTTTGACCTTATCCTCGGTCCCGGTGACCTCCAGGACCAGCGAATGGTGGGAGACATCGATCACCCGGGCGCGAAAGATCTGGGCGAGGGAAAGGATCGCCCCCCTGGTCCCTTCGGTCACCTTGACCTTGATCAACAACAGCTCCCGTTCGATGAACGGAAGGTCGATAAAATCCTGGACCTTGATCACGTCAACCAGCTTGTTGAGCTGCTTTTCGACCTGCTCCATCACCTCCGGCTTGCCCCGGTCGTCCACCACGATCGTCATCCGGGAGACGGTATTATCCTTGGTCTCCCCCACCGCCAGGGAGGTGATATTGAAGCCGCGTCCGGAGAAGAGGCCGGCCACCCGGGCCAGGACTCCGAACTTGTTCTCCACCAGAACCGATATCGTATGTTTCATCGTTCCTCTTATCTTTAATTGCTCTTCGTTCGGTGATCAGGAACAACCCGGATTTTGAATAAATCCGGATTAAGCCATCCCCGAGATCATATGCCGGCAGGAAGCCCCCGCCGGAACCATCGGGAAGACGTTCTCCTCGGGTTCGACCCGGAAATCCATAAAGACCGGACCCGGGGTCTCCAGCGCTTTCTGCAGCACCCGCCGGACCTGGTTCTTCTTCTCGACCTTGAACCCGGCGGCCCCGTAAGCCTCGGCCACCTTGACGAAATCGGGATTGCCCTTCAGTTCGGTGCAGGCGTATCTCCGGTCGTAAAAAAGCTCCTGCCACTGCCGGACCATCCCCAGGTAACCGTTGTTCA
>PUNC01000177.1 GCA_003551625.1 PVC group bacterium
CCCCCAGCTTAAAAGGTTGGTAAGGGCCAGATAAAGGGGCTCCAAGAAGACTTGAAATCCCTTGAAGCTCAATCTCAACGCTTTGAAAGCAACTGGGTAAGTGCTGCAAACCAGTTGACTATGTGTAGGGAGACAAACTGGGCTCAGGAGCCTTATATAAGTGGCAATTAGATATGATGCGGTAAAAAAGGTAAAACTGTTTCTTATATTATAATTGTTTCAATTTAATAATCACTCAACAAAGCGACCTCACATCAGTATAAGGGAACATAGCACTAGGATTCCTTATACTTTATATTATAATAAATCATATAACACGGAGAATCGATATGGACTTCACTACCTATCAACTCATTTTGATATTATGGAGCCTAAGGCAAGCAGGGGCTAATTTGAAGCCGGACCCCACCTTAGATGAACAAACAGCTTCTCTAGTTGATAATATCGAAGAGGAGCTTAAAAACCGTCATGTTGATGTTGAAACTGCTATCAACATATTTAATAACGAAGTTAACCAATAAGGAGACCTATGGAAGATCGAACACATGGCCGACTTGGCGAGATACTTGATTTTGCAATAAAGACCTCTCAAGAGGAGTCTATTGTAAGGGCATTAGCTTCTCTCTTGAAACACGAGTCTTTAAATAAGAAGGTGATCTTAACTTCGGATTTTGCTCTGATGAGCATGGGCTTTACTGTCTATGACGGAGATCGGGCCATCCTTTCCGGAGGAGTTATTTACCACGGCTCTACTGAACAAGAGAAGGTAGATAATTTCTCTACTACCGTAGAGCCCCACCAGGGTTGGTCTATTCACACCTAATAATGGAGATAACTATGACTAACAACTCGGTTTTAATTTGTGACTCCGCTCGCGGGGTATATATCCCTCATACCTTTGCTAATACGATGAGGGGTTATATAGACAGTAATATCAGGGAGGTTTTTGAAGATATGACCCTTCTCGAGGAAGGCAATCCCTATGAGACCGAGGGGTACTGGGAAGCATGGGAGAATATCCTTTGGAACTTTTGGTACCGGGATGCTAATGGGCAGAAATTTGTGCTTTACCAGTCAGATCAAGGTGATCTCTGGGGTGTACCCGAAGTTGAAATGCAACAAATAGATGAGGAATAATAACAAAACCATAAAGCTATGTTACAGTTTACTAAAGTAGATACCCAACAGGAGCTTCTTAAAAAGAATATCTCCAGGAGGAAAGAAGAAGCGGTTCAACATTAAATAAGACTCCAAATAACAGATAAATGAACATTGATAAGACCGAGCCCACTACCCCTTATCTCCTTAACGGTTTTGACCGAAACGAGGCTGTAGAATTAACCAAAGGAGCTTACTCGGAGGAGATAATTGCTATTCTCCGAGAGATACATGATGCAGCTGAAAGGGGCGAAACCCGCATTCGTGTTAACTCTCCAAGGATAAACGATGCTATAATTGAAACTCTAAGGAGTAAAGGCTTTACAGTAGTTGAGTCTGTTGGTGGGTCAAAGGCACACATTCACTGGCTATAATACCTATCACTTCTAAGTACTCCCTCGGCCGCGCTCCAATGGGCTCGCCCCGAGGGGCTGTTGAGTTCTAGTAAAAAAGGCAAATTGGTTTTGTATATTGAATTATTCAATTCAATAATAAAATCAATAACACCATGGAAGACATTAAAAGGAGATAATTATGGATACCCCGACAGACAACCGAATAATCAGAGTAAAACCCTGGCTCGATCACTATGAGGAGATTAATAAACAGGAGTTCATTGATCGATGGGTGAATCGCGCTAAGGAGTTCCATAAATTAGCACTAACCGGAGACACTCACGATAAGGAGGAGTTTGATCGATTCCAGAATTGGGTCAAAAAAAGGGCCAGTCAGATATTTGAAGAGGTTTTTGAGAGACAACAGTCTCAGACATCTTAACATGGCGTTGTTGTTGATCTCTACCGGGGGCTGATACCCCCCGGTAGTACTTTTTTTCACTTAACTTCATTGATATGACTAACTATTTACTTATCCTCTTCTTATCCTTACTTTTTATCTCTTGTGTTCCACGTAGCGATCATTCAGATATTAATACCAATCGATATCAAGTAGGTGATATTTGTAGATTAGGTACGGAGTATGCTCAAGTAACCGCTTTGCACGCGAATAGTCGTTATGTAGTTAGGATATCGAAGCCTGGAGGTTCTCGTTCCCGTAATCGTGACGTGGTAAGTTCTTCTGAATTATTTGACTGCAAATCTCCAGAAGATTTCTATGCGGAGTACGATTGAGTTTCTTTTTCACTTAACTTCATTGATATGAATAAGCTGTTCTATAACCCCATGCAACTTAGGCTCAAGGATGAGAACCTTGTCTCCCGGGTAAGGGAGCTAGCTACTCACCTTGGCCGTCCTATTACTGTTAAGGAGAAAAAATCCGAGGGTGAACAGATATATAAAGGAGCCCTTATTATGGTTGAAGTCACGGGTTTCATTGAGATCTTCATTGAGAAGAAGAACGGAGAAGACCTTGAATCTCTTGAAGATGCGTACTACATTGTGGACCTTAGCGATGAGGACACTCAAATACTTACGGAGTCTAAATAATAACCTCTGATACTAATAACATGGAACCCGATAAAGTGATCGTACATCCCCTGTATATAAGATTTGGGCCTGAGAGGGTAATACAAGCTCTTGAGAAAGTTAAAGCTCAATATGAGCAGGACATTGTTGACTTTAGAGAGGGAATAAATCCTCTGCTATCGGGTATTTGCTCTCGTCTTAAGTGGCAACTAGAGAGTATAATCAAGAGTGACCTTGTAGAGGACCCTGAAGAAGAGGAAGGGGGGGATCAAATTATTCCCCTGATCGGCATCTTCGGTCAAGCCCGTAGTTGGAGAGGTATACCTGATGTTGATCTTCTCATAATGAACGCTTTAGTTGAGAATGGAGACCTATCTTCTAATAGCGGCCTTACGGGCCATTGGTTGCCCAACAATATAGGATACCTGAATTATCGCATTAAGCTTTGTGAGCTATTGATTAAGATGATTAGGGATACTTTTTGTGATATCTATAAAGACCCCGTTAGGGGGTTATCTAACGATCCCTCTAAGGAGGAGAAGATCCGTTTTATTTGGCAACTGATAAATTCCCGGGCTTATGATGCTAGGGAAGGCCTTTATCATAAGAGGGAGTTGGATATATATGAGCTATTTATGTTCCGGGGCCAAGATTATATTCATGAACTCACAGATTTTATAAGACAAGAGGATACCCCCTTCAGGCTTGCTCCTCTAACCGCTTTTAATACTACTATGGTTGTTCCCAGAGACTACTCAAACCTTGCTGATTGGACTATCGGCTTCTAACCGATGGGCTCGCCCGAAGGGAATGAAATGTATCAGTAAAAAATGCAACTCCGTTGATTATATTTGAATTGTTCAATTTAACAACAAAAAAAAATAATACCATGGGCTCTCACACCCTTTCTCTCAACAATCCAAAATACTCTGGGATCTATATCCTAGAGCTTTGGCAGAATAAGCATACGTCCGAGGTAGCAGCTTTACCGATTGTCTTGGTGGTTGAATCTCGGAATGCAACTCGAATTGCCCAAAGCATTATGGTGGGCTCATTCCCGGAGAAAGAAATTAAACACACACTCTCATTAAACTAAAAGCCATGTCACATTTAAAGGTTGAGATGTCACAATTAAAAGCTGAGGAAAAAACCATAGATGTGCTTCAAAAGACACTAAAGAACCTCCGCCAGGCAGTTTCCTATGGCGAGTCGGTCATTAATGGTCTCCTCCCCTCTAAGACTACTCACACCTGGGTAGTTGCTTCTACTGATAAAGAGGGAGTTTACACTATCAGTATAAGGGACGGTGAACCTGAAATTAAAGTTTATGGCTTTGCTCCTCAAGCCTTTGATTTTAACAGGGCTCAGGAGATTGCTAATAACACAGTTGCCTCTAATCCTAAGGGGCCGATACAATTCCGGGCAATCCGCGAAAAGGAGTATTACTCAACTAAAATTCCAATATGGAAAAGCATTATCCAGACAATTGAAGCAGAGCTTAATCCCCCTAAAAACACATAACACTATGCAAAAATTCTCATGTAAAGGCGAATTCTCTCTTCCTCTTAGTCGATTTATAAAGGAACAGGACTTTAATAACAAACCGAAGATTAAAGAGCTTCCCGCTATTTTGGAAAGTATTTTGGAAAGTGTTGAACCTCAAATCCCGGATTATATACGGGAGTCCTTACGGGATATAGGTGAGCACTACCTTGCCGAGACTCTTACAATCAAAGATTGCGAGATCTTAGAGATGGACTCCCCCAGTCTCTATCACGGCAATGCTTATTTCGAATTCACTGTTGAAGGTCCTCTTGACCTTAGGGAGGATGCTAGAAGGGCATTAGATGGCCTCTTATACACCAAACCTTAAGACTATGGGAATCACAGAAGCTGTTTTGCTATTGATTATTGCTATTGCAATGCTCAAAGCCCTTATCACGGGGGAAATATTTACCCTCTCCCCCCAACGCTAAATCACCAAAAACATGGCGATAGGTAAACGAAAACACGTTACCCATATTACTAAGACCGTTACTCAATTTGAGCTATATGGCCAGGAGCTAAAGGAGCTCCTCC
>PUNC01000088.1 GCA_003551625.1 PVC group bacterium
AACATCCCGATTCCCTGTTAACCTAAGGAAGGACCATGGTCTATTCTCTACTAGGCTGGCGCAGGCAAGAAATACTCTAAACAGGACAAACAAATCTTTACGCACGGTATAACGCGCAATGATGACCTCCACCTGAGCCATTACCTGTCTGCGCTAGTATGCTGGCCACGGTTGGGGTCCTCATCCTTGACCGGTCCCCCATACTCTGAGACAATGCACGACATTTGTCAGCGCCTGGTCCGAAGTATGGGTTCCTACTTGATAAGGGGACAATAATGGGCGAATCGGAGGATCGGTAGGACCCTGCAGAGGTTTGCCTCACCGATGAGAGTGATAAGGCCTTAGTATTCCGGTCCCCGGGAAATGAACGCTTGGCAAAAAGAAAAACCCCCGAACTCGGTAAACGAATTCGGGGGTTGATTTCATGGTAGCGGGGGTTGGATTTGAACCAACGACCTTCGGGTTATGGGCCCGACGAGCTACCGCTGCTCCACCCCGCGATATAAAAGGTATTGCTCCAGGGGCAGACCAAGCCCTCGACCATTAGTACAGCTTAGCTGAACGGGTTACCCCGCTTACACACGCTGCCTATCAAACAAGTAGTCTACTTGTGGTCTTACCTGGTTACCCAGTGGGAGATCTCGTCTTGGGGTGGGCTTCGCACTTGAGATGCTTTCAGCGCTTATCCCTTCCGAACTTAGCTACCCAGCGCTGCCGTTGGCACGACAACTGGCACACCAGAGGTCCGTCCCTCCCGATCCTCTCGTACTAGGGAGAGCTCCCCTCAAATCTCCTACGCCCACGACAGATAGAGACCGACCTGTCTCACGACGGTCTGAACCCAGCTCACGTACCGCTTTAATAGGCGAACAGCCTAACCCTTGGGACCTTCTCCAGCCCCAGGATGCGATGAGCCGACATCGAGGTGCCAAACCTTGCCGTCGATATGAACTCTTGGGCAAGATAAGCCTGTTATCCCCGGGGTAGCTTTTATCCGATAAGCCACGGCCCTTCCACTCGGAACCGTAGGATCACTTTGCCCGACTTTCGTCCCTGCTCGACTTGTTGGTCTCACAGTCAAGCCCTCTTATGCCAATGCACTCGACAGGTGATTTCCATCCACCTTGAGAGGACCTTTGGGCGCCTCCGTTACTTTTTGGGAGGCGACCGCCCCAGTCAAACTACCTACCAGGCAATGTCCTCCAGCTTGCTCTGGAGTTAGAACCAAGACTCAACAAGAGTGGTATTTCACCGTTGGCTCCACCCGGACTAGCGTCCAGGCTTCCTAGCCTCCCACCTATGCTACACATGCTAAGCCCTAATCCAATGCCAAGCTATAGTAAAGCTCCACGGGGTCTTTTTGTCCCGTCGCGGGTAACGAGCATCTTCACTCGTACTTCAATTTCACCGAGTCCCTCGTTGAGACAGCGCCCAAGTCGTTACACCTTTCGTGCAGGTCGGAACTTACCCGACAAGGGATTTCGCTACCTTAGGACCGTTATAGTTACGGCCGCCGTTCACCGGGGCTTCGGTTCGCAGCTTCGAGATGCAAGCATCCCTAACCACTCCCCTTAACCTTCCGGCACTGGGCAGGTGTCAGCCCCTATACTTCAGCTTACGCTTTAGCAGAGACCTGTGTTTTAGTTAAACAGTCGCCTGGGCCATTTCACTGCGCCCCGACTTGCGTCGGGGACCCCTTTTCCCGAAGTTACGGGGTCAACTTGCCGAGTTCCTTAACGAGGGTTCTCTCGAACACCTTAGGGCATTTACCCCAGCCTACCAGTGTCGGTTTGCGGTACGGGCGCACACCTCAAACTGCTGGGCTTTTCTCGACAGCATAGGATCAGCTGAGTCGCTTCGGGTCTCCCCTCCGCTTCCGCTCCGACTAGCGCCGGAACGACGCACCATGTCCAATAGGCACGCTCAACCTACCTTCCTGTGTCCCCCAACAGCTTAACGAGGCTAGCGGTGCAGGAATATTAACCTGCTGTCCATCGTCTACGGCTTTCGCCCTCGACTTAGGCCCGACTAACCCTACGCCGATTAACGTTGCATAGGAAACCTTAGGCTTTCGGTGGGCGTGTTTTTCACACGCCTTTACGCTACTTATACCGGCATTCTCACTTCCCTGCGCTCCACACTGACTCGCATCAGAGCTTCGACGCACAGGCAACGCTCCCCTACCATCCTTCCGAAGAAGGATCCATAGCTTCGGTGGCGGACTTGAGCCCCGCTAAATTTTAGGCGCAGAACCACTCGACCAGTGAGCTGTTACGCACTCTTTAGATGGTGGCTGCTTCTAGGCCAACATCCTGGCTGTCTGAGCGACTCCACTTCCTTTACCACTTAGTCCACCTTAGGGACCTTAGCTGATGGTCTGGGCTGTTTCCCTCTCGACTATGAAGCTTATCCCCCACAGTCTCACTCCCAGGATACAAACTATGGCATTAGTGGTTTGGTTGAGTTTGGTAAGATACTCTCCCCCTAGCTCATCCAGAGCCCTACCTCCATAGTTCAATGCCTGAGGCTGCACCTCAATGCATTTCGGGGAGAACCAGCTATCTCCGAGTTCGTTTGGCATTTTACCTCTAACCACAGTTCATCCTACAATTTTGCCACATTGAAAGGTTCAGGCCTCCACGAGATTTCACTCTCGCTTCACCTTGACCATGGTTAGCTCACTCGGTTTCGGGTCTGATCCACGCCACCTGCAGACCGAAGTCTGCCACGCCCTATTCAGACTCGCTTTCGCTGCGGCTCCGCAACGACAGTTGCTTAACCTAGCGACGCAGATCAACTCGCCGGCTCATTCTTCAATAGGCACGCCATCAGTCGCCGAAGCGACCTCTGACCGCTTGTAAGCACACGGTTTCAGGTTCTATTTCACTCCCCTCCCGGGGTTCTTTTCACCTTTCCCTCACGGTACTTGTACACTATCGGTCGTCAAGAGTATTTAGCCTTGGAGGGTGGGCCCCCCTGCTTCCCACAAGATTACACGTGTCTCGTGGTACTCAAGGTCATAGCCAGAGTCCTATTCCTTTCGCCTACGGGACTATCACCCTTTGTAGTCGCCCTTTCCAGGGTCGTTCGACTAGAAATAGGATTTGTAACTCTGTGCCTGTTTTGGACCAGGCCGCTATGCCTTACAACCCCCTGAAGGCATAAGACTCCAAAGTCCGCTCTTCCTTCAAGGTTTGGGCTGTTCCCCGTTCGTTCGCCACTACTAGGAGAATCTCGGTTGATTTCTTTTCCTCGGGCTACTAAGATGTTTCAGTTCGCCCGGTTCCCGCGCCTAGCCTATGTGTTCAGCTAGGTGCGCCTCGGTTTTTCCGAGGCAGGTTGTCCCATTAGGGGATCCCTGGTTACGCTTGCTGGACAGCTAACCAAGGCTTTTCGCAGTCTTGCCACGCCCGTCTTAGGCTCTTAACGCCAAGGCATCCACCATGTGCCCTTAGTAGCTTGCTCTACTTACCCGGAACAATACCAATTATTCAATTTTTAAAGTCCCAACAAGACCAGCTAAACTACGCAGAATTTAACCTCGGTTTCTTGTTGCGCACAATCTGTAATTGTAGCACCACTCATGTAGAAGTGTCAATACTAATTATCAATTTGTTGTACTGAAGTTGAAACGCCGGTGGAGCCCCGTTGCCGCATCGGCCTCACCTGTACTGAGCAGTTTACATAATATAGCAGTTCTGAAGCACAATGTCTAGGGGTTTTCGCACACTTTTTCGAGGTAATTAGGCTGCTCGTCCCCGCTATCAAGCCCAATAAGGCTCGTATGCGCTGTCATGCTTGTTGGTAGCGCAACCAAACTCTATGTCCATACCGGAGGGCACCATAGTATTTGGGTCAAGGTACTCCCACGGCATCATAACAGGTTCATTACGCGCTCGATGCGAGGAGGGGTGGCGCGCTGCAACGTGACGACCGGACCCACGGGCGGCTTTACCTCGATAGTAAACCGGGTGTTTATGGACAGCGGTGTGTCCAGCGCATCATCCAGATGCTCTATGGTGATGTGGAATTTCTCCCCCGGTCTCATCAAATGGTCTCCATACGAGCCCGCAACGGCTACGGCTGTGAAGTAAAGGTTGTCTACCCGGTTATTCTTGTCCAGATAGGATATGACCACCCTGTTCTCACTGCTCTCATGCGCTCGACCATTATCGTTGACCGGCTCTGTGAAGTCTGTCGTTACCCCGCTCATGGCGTTGGATAGAGTGAAGCTGATTTTGGTGACGGTGCCTTCTCCCGCATCCGGATCCCCAATAAGAATAACCCCTCCCCTGGGCTCGATTGTGGTCTGCGCTTCCTGCAACCCTGAGTGGACTGCTTGCTGGCTTTGCTGCGACGAGAATATGCCGGTCGATAGCACAGAGTAGGAAAACACGGCGGCGACCACCACGAAGGCTATCAATATGATCGCCGTTTCCAGTCCAGTTATGCCCCGTTGCGAATCTGTGTGATTACCACGGTCCATTATCAACACCTTGTCCTTGCACCACTTTTGCTCTTAGATTACTCCTGCCCTTGGTCCGATAGGAGGTCTCTGTGAGTCCTGACCGAGCAATGAAGTCTCGTTCGACCGGGC
>PUNC01000144.1 GCA_003551625.1 PVC group bacterium
CCGGCCCGGTCGGCCGGGAGGCGATCGAGGAGATTCTGGGGGAGAAACTAATTTAGCCCGGATTATTCATAATCCGAGCTGTCCTGATACAGCCGTTAAAGAAGTGTTGAGCGGAGTGATAGAATCAGGTATCAGACGTTTTAAGTTTGAAGTTTGAAAAGAGATTGCTTTGTCGCGGAGTTTATCCCGCCTTTGGCGGGGCTCCTCGCAATGACCGTAAAAAGCAAGGCGCGCAATGACTGCAAAAAGCAAGGCGCGCAATGACTGCAAAAAGCAAGGCGCGCAATGACTTCTTTTTCTGTCATTGCGAGTCCCGATAATTATCGGGGCGAAGCAATCTCGAAAAGTAACAAATGAGCCGGCAACTGAATAACAAGGACGATTGAAATGGACAATCTATGGAGAGTCGACCGGGAGATCGCCGAGGCGGTGTGGGGGGAACTTGTGAGGGAAAACGATGAGATAATCCTCATCGCCTCGGAAAACTATGTCAGCGAGGCGGTCCTCGAAGCGCTGGGCAGCGTCCTGACCAACAAATACGCGGAGGGCTATCCCGGCCGGCGGTTCTACCAGGGCTGCCGGTGGGTTGACCGCGCCGAGGAGCTGGCGATCGAACGGGCGAAGAAGCTATTCGGGGCGGAATACGCCAATGTCCAGCCGCATTCCGGCAGCCAGGCCAATATGGCGGTATATCTGGCGATGCTTAAACCCGGCGACCGGATCCTGGCGATGGATCTCAACCACGGCGGCCATCTCAGCCACGGGCACAAACGGAACTTCTCCGGCCAGATCTACGAATTCTGTTTCTACGGCGTCGATCCCAAAACCGAGACGATCGATTTCGATCAGGTGGCTGAACAGGCCCGCCGGCACCGGCCGAAACTGATCGTTACCGGCGCCAGCGCATATCCCCGCAAGATCGACTTCGACCGTTTCCGGGAGATTGCCGATGAAGTCGGCGCCTTTCTGATGGCCGACATCGCCCATATCGCGGGATTGGTCGTGGCCGGCTTCCACCCCGATCCGGTTCCCTGCTCGGATTTCGTCACCGTCACCAATCACAAGACCGTCCGCGGCCCCCGGGGCGGGATGGTTCTATGCCGCCAGGAGCACGGCCGTCAGATCGACCGCCAGGTCTTTCCCGGAATGCAGGGCGGCCCCCTGATGCACGTGATCGCGGCCAAGGCGGTTTCCCTGAAGGAGGCTCAACTGCCCGCTTTCCGCAAGTATCAAAAACAGATAATCAACAATACCCGCTGTCTGGCGGAGACGCTTTTGGAGGAAGGTTTTCGCCTGGTATCGGGCGGGAGCGACAACCATCTTCTTCTCGTGGATCTTCGCGACAAGGGGCTGAGCGGCCGGGTGGCCGCCGAGGTCCTGGAGCGCGCCGGCATCAGCTGCAACCGCAATTTGATCCCCTTCGATCCCAGCAGCCCCAACCAGACCAGCGGTATTCGGCTGGGAACCCCGGCGATCACGACGCGGGGTATGAAGGAGGAGCAGGTGAGGTTGATCGGGAAATGGATCGGAAAGGTTCTCGGGAGTCCGGAAGACGACAAGCTGGTGGGGAAGATCAAGCGGGAGACCGTGGAGCTGACGCGGTCTTTCCCGGTCTACGGCGCTCTTCGCGAGACCTGGCGGCCTGCGCCTCCCCGGGCCTATTGAATCAGAAAGTCCCCGCCGGCGGTTGCGGGGCGGCCGGGGCCCTTTCGGCGGTCCGGAGGTCCGCCAGCACTCGATTGAACCAGTCCCGGAATACTAACTGGGACTTGAACTGCCTGGCCTCCTCCCGCCACTCCGAAAGGTCTTCCTCCGAGAGTGGTTCCGGCGGAATCGATTCCGCCACCCGGAGGAAACCGTAACCGTCAAAGGCGCGGAATACCTGGCTGGTCTCGCCTTTCGGGGTCAGGCTCGCCACGACGGGAAGATCGTTCGATCCAATCTCGGCCGCGATTTCCTCCGCTTCTTGCTGGCTGAAGAGCGGGCTGGCAAAGACCTCAAGGTCCAGCTTTGCGGCCGCTTCCCGGAAATCGAGATTCTCCTCGTCCTTTAATGAGCGGATTCGGGCGAGCCGATCTTGGGCGGCCTCGAGAGCCTTGCGGTCGGCCCGTTGCCGGCGCGCGTCTTCTTCAACCTGCTCCCGGGCTTCTTCCAGCGACATTATCCGCGCCGGCCGCCTTTCGACGACCTGAAAGAAACAGAACCTCTCCTCGACTTCGATCGGATGACTGATTTCGCCTTCCGGCGATTCAAAGGCCAGGCGGCTGATCTCCTCCACCAGGCCCAGCCCGCCGACCGGTTCCCAGCGGGCGAAAGGATCGGGGCGGTGAAGAGTGAGGGCATATCTTTCGGCCGCCGCGTTCAGGTTTTCCTGCCCGGCCAGGAAACGGTTGATATTGTCGGCAAGTTCCTCGACCCGGCGCCGTTCCAGCGCCCGCCGGGTCTCTTCGCGCGCCGGTTCGGGGGCGGGCTCGTCATCGTCTCCGCCCCGGCGGCGGATATAATCGTCGATGTCTTCTTCGGTGACGGCTTTATCTTCGGGCAGGTCGTCCCGGCCGACCAGTATATACTCCACCCGTGCCTGCTCGGGGACCTGGTAGCGGCCGCTGTTATCCCGGTAAAACGCCTCGATCTCTTCTTCGCTCAAGCTGACTTCCGGGAAGAAATCCTCGCGGTCGAACAGAACGTAATCCACCCGGACCTGCTCCGTGGCGCGGCGGTAATATTCTTCCACTTCGGCGGGCGTGACGTGAGCGGTGTTCATCACGACCCCGCGGAGCCGCTCGATGGCCAGCAGCTGGCGCATCTGTTCTTCGAAGTAGGTCTCGGAGATCTGAAGGTTTCTCAGGATTGACCGGTAGAGATTGGAGTTGAACCCCCTTTCGTCGCGGAAGACCGGGATGTCTCTGATGAAGTCAGCCAGTTCCGGCCGGGTCACCTCGATTCCCCACTCTTTGGCCTCTTCGTTCATAACGATTCGCTCCCAGGCCATCTGCTCTAAATCCTCCTGGTCTGGAGAGAATCCGAGCATACTGGCCAGCAGTTGGGAGGCGAAGTAGGCTTCCCGCAGCTCATCGATGGAGATGGCCCTTCCCCGGAAAGACCCCACTCTTGTCTCCTCGCGCCGCCGGATGTTGCGCACTCCTTCCCAGGCGCCCCATCCCCCCATTCCGATGATTATGATGATGGTCAGGGGCCAGAGGACCCGCTTGGCGTTTTTTCTCAGTTCGGTCAGCATGGCTTGTTCTTTCGATTTTCTCCTTTATTGATGCGGCCGCGGGTGCTAAAAATTCCCGGCATAACCCCTCCAGGGCTGAAGCGGCCGATATCATTATTAACAGGTTTGGTGCCGGATTGCAATCGGCCGGTCCGGAAGAGTTTTCCCTGACGCGCCTTCTTGACCCGGCGCCGGTTCGGGGCTAATATAACATCATACCAACTATGAAGAGTCCCGATTTACAATCCAAGCGTTTCTTCGCCCTCAAGCCGATCCTTCTCCTTCTCTCCCTTGCCGTCCTGGCCGTCTTCGTTTTCGGTTGCGCGACACCGGAAGGCGGCTCTTCCCGGCCCTGGACCGAGCCGGAACCCTGGGAAAGCCAGCCTCGTTTCGGCGTGCCTTTTTAAATAAAGATGCGGACCGCCGGCAAAATAACGATTCTTGCCCTCTTCCTTATCGGCTGGCTGGCCGCGTCGGCCTGCGCTTCTTCTCCCGGAACCCGGCAGGCCCGGGGACTCTGGGTCGAATGCGAAGGCGTCCGCCGGACCCTGTCCTCCCGCCGGAGCATCGACGAGATGATCTCGACCGCCCGGGCCGCCGGATTCAACTGCATCTTTGTCCAGGTTTACCGCCACGACCGGGCCTGGTTCAACTCCTCGATCGCCGATCGAACCCCCTATCTCGAGTTCGTTAAGGAGGAGAAGGTCGATCCGCTCGATTATATCATCAGGCGGGCGCGGGCCGCCGGACTGGAAGTGCACGCCTGGGTCAATGTCTACCGGATCGGCCGGAACC
Source organism: PVC group bacterium (assembly GCA_003551625.1). Taxonomy (GTDB): domain Bacteria; phylum Auribacterota; class Erginobacteria; order Erginobacterales; family PUNC01; genus PUNC01. The sequence goes on from PUNC01000144.1 coordinate 4,013, forward strand.
GGAAGACCCCGGCGCTCCTGGAGCTGGGGAAGGAAGCCGTGATGCGCGACGGCCGCGGCGTCTCGCTCCTGGATTACGAACCCTCCCGTCTCCCCGACGGAGGATACTGGCTCGATCCCGGAGACCGGCGGGTGCAGGCTTACCTGCTCCGGGTCATCGCCGAGCTGGCCGAGCGTTATCCCGGCCTGGACGGGATTCACCTGGACTTCGTCCGCTATCCCTACCTCTTTCCCTATGCCGGTTCCTTCTGGGCCAATCGCAACGACCTCGGTTACGGCACGGCCAGCGTGGCCCGTTTCCGGGAGTGGACCGGCCTCGATCCGCTGACGATGGATCTGACGCGCGAGAACTGCCAGGCCTGGGACGATTGGCGCCGCTTCCAGGTCAACAACTTCGTTCACGCCGTCAACCGGACGGTCCGGGGCGTCAATCCCGGGTTGAAGGTCTCGGCGGCCGGGATGGCCTGGGCCGACCGGGCCTACCAGTCGTCCTTCCAGGACTGGCGCCGCTGGCTGGACGAGGGCGCGGTCGATTTCGTGGCCACGATGAACTACACCCCGGACCGCCGCCTGGCC
>PUNC01000157.1 GCA_003551625.1 PVC group bacterium
GGGAGAAATCTTGATTTTAATGTTGATTCTCATTATGAAAATTCAGACAATAAACAAGATTTTATAAGTGGAAGTGGTTGGGAGCCGATTGGACCTTTTTTAGGAACTTTTGATGGTAATAATAAAACTATTTATAATTTATATATAAATAGAGGGCATACTATTGGATTGTTTTCTTGGATGGATGGAATTGTAACTGATTTATCTCTTGAAGGAGTAGATATTACAGGAGAAGAATGGACTGGAGGTTTAGCTGGACAGATAGGTTATGATTCTAATGATGAAGGTTATGTTCAAAATGTTTATGTTAGTGGTAATATTAAAGGAACAGAACAAGTTGGAGGAATAGCTGGAAGGATTCATTATGGAGAAATTCATAATAGTGGTGTAACTGCTAATGTAGAAGGAGATAGATGGATTGGAGGTTTAACTGGAATTGCTTATGGAGAATATGGAACACAACATGGTGACGGAAAAGCAGAAATTTATAATAGTTATTATTCAGATGGAGAAGTATATGGAAGTAACGAACAAGTAGGAGGAATAGTTGGTTATTCAAGAGATGGAGCAAAAATTGAAGATGTTGTTGTTGAAAATGCAAAAATAAAAGGAGGAGGAATTGTAGGAGGATTAGTTGGTTTTATTAATGAAGAATCAAGTTTAACAAGAGGAATAGTTTTTTCTTCAGAAATTACTTCTACTAGTGCAGTAGGAGGAGCATTTGGTTTACTTTGGAATAGTGCATTTGTTCAAGATAGTTATGTTTTTAATACTCATGTAGAAACAACTGCTTATACAGAACAAGCTGGAGGATTTGTAGGAGGAATGCAAAGTGAAAGTATAATTAAAAATTCTTTTGTTCAAGGAGCAGAACAAGAAGTTATAAGTGATTGGAGAGGTGGTGGTTTTGCAGGAACTATGTATGCTGATACTGGTGAAGAACCTACTCTTAAAAATGTTTATGCATCAATAAAAGCAGAAAGAGGATTAGTTGTTGGAGCAACTGAAGCTATAGTTATAGATTCTTTTTGGGATACTGAAGTAAGTGGAACAACTTTTACTGCAAGAGGTGAAGGAAAAACAACGGATGAAATGAGAAATATTAATACTTTTTCAAATTGGAGTATTGAAAATTATGGTGATTATACAAATGAAATATGGTTTATCCAGCAAGGAATGACAGAACCTTTACTTTATTACCAATATGAAGATTTTGAACCTATGTTTAGTTTTACATTTGATGAACCGATTGTTGAATATAGTTTTGATGATTTTAATGTAACCCTTCAAGGAGAAGTTTTTGATTTAGCAGAAGAAAATGAAATTGATGTTAGAATTAGATGGAGAGAATGGGAAATTGGTGATTGGGAATATTCTCCTTATATTACATTAACAAGTCCAAATACTTTTTCTCATTTTCTAGAAAAAGAAGATTTGAAAGAAGGAGAAGGTTATCAGGCAGAAGCAATAGTTTATATTGATGGAGTACCTACTCATTATTCAACAAGAAAGGAATTTGTTACTCCAGATTCTCCTATTATAGAAGAAATAGAATTTATTATAATGAATACTTCAGATACAGAAGAAATTGTTGTTACAGATTATATAAAAGATTTTGAGTTTCCTTATATAGAGGATTGGGAATATGAAACTACTGATTGGGGATATGGTGTTCGGTATGAATATGAAGGAGAAACTATTACTGTTTCAACAATGGAAGAAGTAGATTTTCATTATCTTGCTCCAGAGTTAGTGAATATTACTAATATTACTATGAATAAACAATTTGAAGGAGATATTACAGATGGAGATAGTATTATTATTGAAAGTTATGATGAAGAATATTATTTTGAAGTTTTTCTTATTGCAGATAATGATTATATGGTTAAAGAAGGAGATTATACTTCTGTTTATATAGGAGAACCTGAAACAGTAGAAATAATTGATAATATTCAAGATTATGATTTAGAGCCAAATGAAATGATTAAGATTGATTTAGAAGATTATTTTGAAAATGTTGAATATTATACAGTTGAAGTAAATAGCAATTTATTTAGTCCAGTTATATCTTGGGCTTCTTATCCAACTTATCATTATAGATACTTTCCTTATAATAGAGAATTTAATGGAATTACAAGACATTATGAGCCAATAAGAGTAGAATTAACGGAGAATGGGGTATTTGAATTAAGTGTTAATATGAAACATATTGAAAATATTTTTCCTTATCCTTATGAGATAGAAATTACTTTTATAGGTAACCATAATATATTTGGAAGTGCATCACAGACAGCAACATTTACAGTAAATGAACAAGAAGATAAAAGTCAGTTTATATTTACAGAAGAACCAATAGGTATTTTAAATCTTGGAGCAACTCTTAAAGGTTATATTTATGAATTAGGAGATTATGATAATATTGAAGTTTGGTTTGAATATAGAGAAAGAGCTGATGAATTATTTGCAGTGATTGATGAATGGAATGAAACAGATAGAATATTAGTCACGGAAGAAAATGAAATAGTCCATAGAACATTAATAGAAGAATTAAAACCTAATACTGGATATGAATATAGATTAGTTGGAGAAAGCAATAACAATAAATTAGTTACTGGGCAAGTAAAGAATTTTATAACAACAGATGAAGAATTAGAGTTAATAGAAGATATGGAAAACTTTGATATGGGATATAATGAAGAAATTGAAATAGATTATAGAAACTATTTTTCTGTTCCAGAGAATTTTATATGGGATAATGCATATTTTGGGGTTAATACAATTACAATAGGTGATGGAGAATATTATACAACTGAAATAAATGATACAGATACTTCAACTGTAATCTTAGAAGATGGAATATTAACAATAACAAGTTATGATATAGATGCAGTTCATCAAGGAGTTTTATTTATAGATGACCCAATTTATGGATTTGCTGAAACTTCTTTTTTTAATTATTCAATAATGGAAGAACCTAAATACCCTTATAAAGACCCTGGAATACCTGATGAGATAAAAGATGCTCCAAAATGGATGAATTGGATTATGAATTTATTTTTAGGATTATTTCCAGATTCAGATGAATTAACATTTATTCAAAGATATGGTTTTGTTTTTTTGTCAATGTTAATAATAACTTTAATAATGATATTTGTAGCAAAAACTAAAACTGGTGGTGTTCCTAATCTTGTTGTATATCTTGTAGGAGGAATAAATGCATTATTATTCTTCTTTTATATAGCAATAGGATATATAGGAATAACATTTTTAATAGTATTAACCTTAATAGGATTAGCATTAGCATATTTTAAATTTAGTAATGGATAAAAATACAAATAAAAAATGGATAAAAAGAAATTAAAAATTTCTCTAACCCATTTTTTAAAAACATAAATAAAAAATGGAAGGAAAAACAATGATAATGGCTCTTGCAGTAATTCTTATAGTAGGAACTGTTTTAGGTTTAGTAGCTAGTGAATTTGTAGATATAGAAGAAGAAACAGAAGGAACATGGATTGAACCATTTAGAGGATTTGGGACTGCTGTTTGGGATTTTATGTCTTTAGGAATTAGAGCAGTTACAGGCATATTTAAAGGAGCTGGAAGTTTTTTTGGAAGATTATTTGGTTTTGATGTAGAACCTAGTGATGTTGGTGAAATAATTGAAATAGAAAATTCATTTGATAATAAAGTAGATGGAAAATATGAATCAACATATTTTAAAATTATAAATGAAACAGAAAGACCTTATAGGTGGAATCATATAGGATTAGCAAATCCTAATTATATAGAATTAGATTGGGATACAGAAATATTTGAAATTCATTATGCAACTTGGTTTTGGTTTACTGATATTATTTATACTGGAGAAATATATGATGAAGAAGGAGGATTAATTAAATTTGAAACAACTTTAGAAGGAGATGAAAGAGGATTAAATGAAATTATAATTGCAGAAGTAGATTTTGAAGAATTAGAGGATATTCCAGAAACAAAAGATAGTTTAGTAAACACATTAAATGAAGGAAGGGAATTAGTAAGAAATAGTATTGGAGTATTTGGATTATTACCTGCTGTTATAGGATTACCTATTATGATATTGATTGTAGTTTCATTAATCATTGCAATAATTAAATTAATTCCATTTATTTAAATGGAAAAAATAAATAAATAAATAGGAGAAAAAATGTCAATGCAAAAACTGAAAGGAAAGCAAAGAATGGGGAATATAGTTCGTTCCTCAATGAGTGGAAAAATAATGAATGGCAAAGATGCAATCATGACAGATGAAGCAAAAACATATTTAAAGAAACAAGGATATGTTTTTGATGAAAATGGAACTGCCATAGATATAGAAAAAGCAATAGAACTACTCAAAAGACAAGGAATGAGAGTAATTCCAGAAAAAATAGTAGCTGGTGTAATTGTATTTACAACTCTCTTTCTTGTCTTTGGAGCATTAATCCTATTAAAAACATATCTTGGATGGTAAAAAAAATGAAAAATATAAAAAAATGGAATTAGATGATAGAAGAATATTTGTTTTAGTAATGA
>PUNC01000104.1 GCA_003551625.1 PVC group bacterium
AAATAGCTGTTTAGCCTGTTAGGTTTTTAGTCTATTAGGTCTTTCTTTGCGGTCTTTGCGTCTTGGCGAGAGAGCAAAGGGGGCGCGGGTGCGGAGCAATTATAATCCAGTTGATCCTGTTATCCTGTCAGAAAGAGGGGGACCGGGTGCGGAGCATTACTGTTTACTGCACACTGCTAACTGCTTACTTTCTTTATAGGGGGGTCTGGGCCTTTCCCAGTAAATAGTGCATTTCAATTTTATGGTTAAACGATTTCGATTTCGATCCCGATAGCGATTTCGATTTTGTCCTTATAAACTTATCAACTCTTACTTACCCCAGCGTCTCCGCTTGCCCGCCGCTCCTGAACGGAGTAATGGAGGGCGGGCGTGATTCGTAGTTAAAATAGCTGTTTAGCCTGTTAGGTTTTTAGTCTATTAGGTCTTTCTTTGCGGTCTTTGCGTCTTGGCGAGAGAAAGAAGAGGCCGGGGCGGGGTATTCTTTTCCTTATCAACTCTTACTTACCCCTGCGTCTCCGCGTCTCTGCGCGAGAACCAAGGGGCCGAGGCCGCGGAGCATATTTATCCTGTAAATCCTGTTATCCTGTCTAAAAAAGGGTCCGAGGGACTGGGCCTTTTAAGGCTTGTGAGCGTTAATCTGACAAAGAAAGCCGAAGCGGCCATCCTGTCCGCCATCCTGCTGCTGGGAGCGGTAGTCCGCCTGCTCTACCTATCCGAGATTCGCCAAAATCCCGACTTCCGCCATCCCGCGCTCGACGCGGCCTATCACGATTACTGGGCCCGGGGTCTGGCCACCGGGGACTGGGTGCCGCCGCCCGGGATGGAGGCCCCGCGGGTTCATCTCCATCCGTTCTACCGCCCTCCGGCTTATCCCTACTTTCTTTCCCTGGTCTATCGCGTATTCGGAGCCGGTTACCTCTGGCCGCGAGTAGTCCAGATGGCGATCGGTCTGGGAAATATTCTTCTCGTCTATCTCTGCGGCCGACGCTGGTTCGGGAAAACGGCCGGGCTGCTGGCCGCGCTCCTGGCCGCAACTTACTGGATATTTATATACTACGAGGGCGAGCTGGTCGGGGAACCGTTGAGCGTAACCCTGGGGCTTGTCTCTCTTCTGTTGCTGACCTCGGAAAGAATGGACTGGCGCCGGGCGATTCCATCCGGAGCGGCGCTGGGCGTTTTGGCGCTTCTCCGTCCCAACGTCCTCCTCTTCGTCCCCGTGGCGGCGGCCTGGTTCTACCGGGTCAACCGCCACCGGGGATCGGGAATAGGCCGCTGGGCTGGATTTTCCGCGGGTTTGATCCTGGGAACGGCGCTGGCTGTCGCCCCGGTTGCGATCCGCAACCTGGTTGTGTCCGGCGAATGGGTCCCGATCTCCACGAACGTGGGGATCAGCCTGAGGGTCGCCAACAATGAATTGTCCGACGGGACATCCCACCATATTCCCGAATTCGGAGATGTCGGATCTCCATTTGACTATTCCCGGATCGTCCGCCGGCTGGAGCGCGATCTCGGAAGGCCGCTGACCCAGAAACAGGCGGCCGATTACCTGGTGGACCGTTCTCTGCGCTTCATTCTGGAAAATCCCGGCCGCTTTCTCTGGCTTACCGGCCGCAAGGCGCTCCTCTTCTGGGGCCCGGTGGAGATCCGCAACCTCAAGGAGGTTCATTACGCCCGGCGCCATTCGCCCGTGCTCGGCGCCTTGAGTCTGCCGGTCGGCAAGCTTCCCTGCCCGCTTCTCCAGCGGATCTTCCCCTTCATCGGGGGATACCTTTTTTCGTTTCCTCTCTTGTCCGCGCTGGCCGTTGTCGGGTTTATTCTGCTCTTGAAAACCGGGGGCGAGGGTTCCTCGTCGGTGACCGATGAGGGTCGGTCGGCCGGCGTGCTGGCGGCTCTTTACGTGTTTGCCTACTTCATCTCGATGCTGCCGTTCGCGGCCGCGGCCCGCTACCGGGTGCCGGTGATCCCCTTCCTTATATTGCTGGGTTCGTTCGCCCTGGTCCGGCTGGGCGGTTATCTTCGGCGGGGAGAGTGGTCCCGCTTTTGGGGAAGGGTTATTCTTCTGATCGCGTTGCTGGCGATTTTCTCGATCAACTGGAGCGGCTACCGTCCTTCTCCGGAGAAATGGCATTTTGACCTGGCCCTGGCTTACACCGACGCCGGGGAATGGGATGAAGCGGAGCGGGAATACCGGGAGACCGTCAGAATCAGTCCCGATCACTACCGGGCGTATAACAACCTGGGAAATATCGCCCTTGGCCGGGGCCGTTTCGGGGAAGCCGAGTCTTATTATCTTGAGGCTCTTCGGATCGAACCCCGGCTCCCGGAGGTCCATACCAACTTGGGCAATATCCTCCTGCGCCGGGGGGAGCTAGAGAAGGCGATCGAGCGCTACCGGCGGGCGCTTGACCTCCGCCCGGACCAGGTCGAGGCTCACAACAACCTCGGTCTTGCCCTCTCCCGCCTGGGGAAACTCGAGGAGGCGGTGGCTTCCTACCGGGAGGCGTTATCCTACCGGCCGTCAAACGTGCCCTCGCTCGCCGGTCTGGCGGAGATCCTCTGGCTCACGGGACACTTCGACGAGGCCCGGCGGCACCTTGAAGCGGCGGCGCGGCTGGCTCCGGACGACGCCCAGGTGCGGCAGCTGATCGAAATCTTCCGCGAACAATAAAATGAAAAACGATACCCGGGCAATGCCGCCCACAAGTATTAACCCCCCGGGCTCCCGCCGGGTGGGAGAGATCGTCCCCCTGGTCGTTCTTCTTATTCTGCTGGCCGCGACCTTCGCCAACTTCGCCCACTACTCCTTCGCTCTATTCCGACATCCCTTCGAGTGGGATTCGTTCGAGGGCTACCACGTTTACCAGTCCTGGCGTTTCGCCCGGGGGGAGCCGCTCTACAAGGAGATCCACTCGTACCCCTTGCTGGTCTCCAACTATCCGCCGGTCTTTTTTGTTCTGGGGGGCGGCCTGCTCGGAATATTCGGCTTGGGATTCTGGCCCCTGCGGCTGTTGGCCCTGGCGGCGGCCCTGGCCTCGGGGGCGACGATCTACCTCATCGTGAAAGGCGAAAACCGTTCGGGTTTCTGGGCGCTGGCGTCGGCGCTGCTTTTCTTCGCCAGTCCCGTCTTCGCCTCCTACTTCCTGCCGATGGTTCGGATCGACGGACTGGCGCTGGCCTTCTCGCTGGCCGGACTGTATTTCATCCGCCGGGGGATAGGCTCGAACCGGGCGCTGGCGATTTCGGGTGTTTTTTTCCTGCTCGCGGTCTATACCAAGCAGACGGCCGTTCTGGCGGCGATCGCGGGATGGCTGTGGCTGCTGGCGAACAAGCCTTTAAAAGCCCTGGTTATGGGCGCCGCTTCCGCCGTGGCGGGATTGGCGGTCTTCATTCTGATTGAGCGTTCCTCCGGCGGGGAGTTCTACCGCCAGCTTTTCGTGCTCAACGTGGGCCGTTACTCGTTCGGCCAGGCTCAGAGGATGTTTGTCAACTTTCTCTCCCGCTGGGGCGTCTTCTTCGCCGCCGCCGCGATCGCGACCGTGGCCGGAACCGGGGAGAGAGGCCCGTGGCGCTGTTTCTTCGTAATCAGCCTCTTCAACGGATTCTTCGCCGCCCGGCACGGGGCGGTGGCAGCTTATTATTTGCCGGTGGTAGCCGCCACGGCGATTGTCTGCGGGATTGCCGCCGGCCGGTTTGACCTCCCTTCGGCGGGGGCGGCACTTCGGAAACGCCGCTGGGGGATAACGGCGGCGGCCACCGTGGGGTTGATCTCCGCCAACGGCTGGCAGTATATCCGGCCGGTTCGCGCCGACGCGGTGAAGATGGAAGAAGCCCGGGGAATTTTCTCCCGGGCCGCCGGCGACATTCTTACTTTCCAGATGCACAGCCTGGCTTTTCTCAACGGCCGCGAGGTCTTCGTCTTTCCCACTTCACTGGAGTCCACCACCGGCTTTCGGGACTTGGAATATTCGCCCCTTTATGGTGACATTGAAAGGGGCAGGTTTCAGGTTGTTCTCGACTCCCGCCGTCACAGTCTGGTCTCGCCGGAGATCCGGGAGCGGCTGAGGAAACGCTACGAACCGGCGGGGGTTATTGTTCTGCCGGTCCATCGCCCCGGCGGCGACGAGTTCGTCGTCTGGCGTCTTCGGGAGGCCGCTGAAGGCGCGGGCCACTGAAAGCCCCTGGATCGGGAGACGAAAATAAGGCTGTAGGGGATTAGACTGTTAGACTATTAGGCAAAACTGCCAATCATTGTTTAACGATTTCGATTTCGATCCCGATAGCGATTTCGATTGTGTCCTTATCAACTTATCACCTTATAAACTTATCAACTCTTACTTACCCCAGCGTCTCTGCTTGCCCGCCGCTCCTGAACGGAGTAATGGAGGGCGGGCGTGATTCGTAGTTAAAATAGCTGTTTAGCCTGTTAGGCTTTTAGTCTATTAGGTCTTTCTTTGCGGTCTTTGCGTCTTGGCGAGAGAGCAAAGGGGGCGCGGGTGCGGAGCAATTATAATCCAGTTGATCCTGTTATCCTGTCAGAAAG
>PUNC01000011.1 GCA_003551625.1 PVC group bacterium
ACGGCGGGGGCGGGGGTCGCCCCGGCCGGCAGCCACGGCGGTGCCGACCGGCCCGAAGGACCGGCGATCGGCCGGCCGGCTCCGAACTTCACCCTGCCGGACCTGGACGGGAACCCGGTCGAGCTCGACTCCTTCCGGGGACAATACGTGGTCCTGGAATGGATCAACTACGACTGTCCGTTCGTGGTCAAGCATTACGTCACCGGCAATATGCAGGCCCTGCAGAACGAATATATGGGCAGGGGAGTCGCCTGGCTGGGGATCTGCTCGTCGGCGCCCGGCACGCAGGGCTACTTCTCCCCGGAAGAGTGGAAGCGGCTGGCGGCGGAGAGAGACTCGACCCCCACCGCGATCCTCCTGGACCCGGAGGGAACCGTGGGCCGTAAATACCGGGCCCGGACCACCCCGCAGATGTTCGTAATCGATCCGGAAGGCGCCCTGATCTATATGGGCGCCATCGACGACAATCCCTCCCGGAGGCCGGAGGACGTGGCGGGGGCCGAGAACTACGTCCGGGCGGCACTGGAGGCGGCGATGGCGGGGGAAGAGGTGGAGGTTACCGTAACCCGTCCTTACGGCTGCTCGGTCAAATACGAATAAGCGGTCCCGCAGGAAAGAACGCGAGGCGGAGGGGGCGCCGAACCTCACTGCCCGCCGAAGAGGGCGTTCTTGATCCGGGAAGCTCTCGCGGGCGAAAGGATTTCGTCGCAGAACTCCTCGATCTCTTTCCGGATCGACCGGTAGTCGATCGCCCGGAAGACGTAGCGGATCTTCTCGTCGGAAAGCTCATCGAGTTCCGCCTCGTTCTCCCGGATCCACCTCTTCGACTTCTCTCCCAGGCCGATTCCCAGCTTGGGGGCGTATTTGACCGCCCTCAAGATCAGGCGGCCGGCGTTGCCCGGCTTGATCTTCTCGGTCAGAAGCTCCATTGGACGGGACTTCGACTCGTCGAGTATGACCTCGAGCCCGCCGAGGGGATCGATGAAGCGCTTCTCTTCCACGTCCCAACCCAAAGCGTTAATCGACAGGTCGAAACGGGAGACCCCCATCTCCGGAGTGGCCGGATCGCCGGGCTCGATCGACTCCTCGATCCGCCAGATGTCGATCTCCAGCCCCTCCTTCCCCCCGGCGGCCTCCGGGGAGGGATACCACTTGTATCCGCCCATCATATTCCTGCGGAAGGTCCCCCCGGCCACGATCGCCTCCTCCAGTACCTCCATCGAGGGGCAGCCCTCCACCATCAAATCCACGTCGATGATCATATTTGAGGTCTCGAGGATGAAGTCGCGGATCGTCCCCCCCACCACCCAAAGCTTGATCGGTCCCCGGCGGCGGAACTGATCTCCCAGCCAGGTCATCGCCGGCCAGAAGTCGCTTTCCCGGAGCGCCCGATCGAATTTTTCGCCGATATCCCTGACGGCGTCTTCGATTCCCATCTTTCTTCCTCCCGTTTTCACGCGTTTTCGGCCAGGCCGGTCTATCCCGGATTGCATTACAAGCTATCCAAATCGTCGGTCTTCATAAATAATCAGGTTTAAAGCAAGCCGCTCTCCCTGAAGCTGTAATAGCCGTCGCCGCCGACGACGATATGGTCTAGAACATCCACCCCCACCGCCTCGCAGGCTTCCTTCAGCCGCCCGGTCAGGGCGATATCGTCGCGGCTGGGACGGAGGGTCCCGGCCGGATGGTTATGGGCGAAGATCACCCGGGAGGCGTTGCCGTTCAATGCCAACTCGACCACCTCCCGGGGAAAGACCGCCGCCTGATCGACCGTACCCGAAAACAGATCCACGCATTCCATAACCCGGTTGGCGTTGTTGAGCAGCAGCACCACGAATTTTTCCTTCTTCAACCCCACCAGCGAAAGGCGCAGGTAATCGCGCACCGCGGCGGGGGAATCGGCCGTGGGCAGCTTTCGGGCGCGGACGGCCAGGTAAGCCCGGGCCGCTTCCTTGACCAGCCGCAATCCGATGATGTTCTTCGGGCCGAGACCGTGGATTTCTTTCAACTGTTCGTCGGAAGCGTCCAGCACCCCCGCCAGGTCCCCGAAACGCTTGAGCGCCTCCTTGGCCGGGAGCTTACAGTCGGCCCGGGGACTGCCGAGAGTGAGCAGCAGTTCCACGGCCTCGTAGTCGACAAGCCCGTCAAAGCCGGCCCGGCGGAACTTATTCCTCAACCGGGCGAAGTGCCCCTCCCGGCTCTTCCGGATCTCCGCTTCCCTGGTTTCTTCTCTCGCGGAAGCGCGGGCTGATTTTCCCCGGCGGGAGGTTTCTTCTTTCATCGGTTAGAGGGATTCGAACTGGCCGGGATCGATCCGGCCGTCCGCCAGCAGACGGAGTCCCTTGGCGACGATGGACTCCCCGGCTTTGAGCTCTTCCCATCCCCGGCGCAGGTCCCACGGGTTCCGGCTCTGCAGGATATAATCCTTGAAGCCGTTGTCGTTGACGGTGACCTCCGTCAGCCACTCCAGGCCCTGGAAACCGGTCCGGGAGCAGGAATCGCAGCCTCGGGGAAGAAAAACCCGGGAGATTTCCTTGAGATGCGGGCGGCGCTTTTTCGCCTCGGCGGAGACCGGCGCCGCTTCGCGGCAATCCGGACAGAGAATACGAACCGGGCGAAGGGCCAGGATCGAGTTGAGGGCGGCGGCGATCAGCGAATTCTTGATTCCGCATTCCATAAGATAGGCGATGAAATCCACCGAACGGCTGAAATCGCTCTTGCCCAGCAGGGAAAACCCGGCCAGTCCCAGGTGGAGGATCTGCTCGAGAATGGACGGCAGCTCGAGGTTGTCGATGTAGAGCAGATCCGGTTTCTGGCGGGCCGCCTGAAGCAGGGCGCGGCGGTAGGCGACTTCCGCCCCCTCCGCGACCGGAATCAGGAGATACTCGCCCTTCTCCAGCGGTTCCTCCGACTGGACCGCCACCGCCTTTAACCGGGGAGAGACCAACTCCCGGAAAACGGTCTCGGCCACCGGGTCGGCCCCCTCCCGCCCCCGGCCGGCCACCACGTTCAAGCCGGTCCCGCGGCCGGCGCGCTCCAAGAACTTTATCACGGCGGCGTCGGATTTCAGCCGTTTCCAGTCGAAGACCATATCGGCCCCGTATTCGAGAAAGCTGATAACCGCGCTGGTTCCCAGCATAGTCGAGGAATAAGCCAGGCTCAGCCTTCTCTTGGCTCCTCCCAGGAAGATCGAGAAAACCTGCCGGCCGATTTCCCCCGTACCGGTCGATAAAACCCCGGCCGCGATCCGCAACCGGTCCAGGCAGATCTCCCGGAAAGCGGAAGGATAAAGAACCCGGACCTCGAGCTCGTCTTCTCTCCGGTAACGGACCCGCAGCCCCTCCGAAACCGGCTCGAAGTGGACCTCGCGGGCCTTCTTCCACCAGCCCTCCAGCAGATGGACGTAAACCAGGCTGGTCCCGGTAATATCCTGAAGAATCTCCTCGTAGCCGGGGAAATCTTCCGGGGGCCGGTAACCGTTCAAGCGGAAATCCTCGCCGGCGCCGAGACCGGAAGGGGAGAGAAAATAGTCCAAGGCGAGAAGAACACTCTTCTTCCGGGCCACCGCCGGCATCACCTGCCGGTGGGAGAAAAGGGCCAGATCGTGAAGCGCGCGATGAGCGGTGGGATCGGCGAAAGCGACGTGAAGAATATCGTCTTCCAGAAAAAGCGGAACCGCCAGATGCTCGGTCAGGATCTCGGCGGGGATCGAAGCCACCAGTTCCGGGTCGAGTTTTTCGGGCAGCAGCTCGACGTAAGGGATGTTCATCGACGCCGCAATGGAACGATTCAGCTCGTCCTCGCCGATATAGCCCCTCTGGAGCAGAATGCCGGCCAGCGTCCCCCCGATCCTTTTTTGCTCGTGGAGCGCGAGACTGACGCGGTGAAGCGGAACAAGGTGGTTCTTGAGCAGATAGCGAACGAATACTTTCTGCGAAAATCCGCGCTTGATCATCTCCCCCCTCCCCCGGCGGCGAGAGCCTTCTCCACCCGGGAGGAGATCTCTTCCGGGCCGGCGGGCGCGGCGATATAATCGGCGGCGCCGAGGTCGCGGGCGATCCGGGAAAAGACCTCCCCCCGGCGGGTGGAGTAGAAGACGACCGGGATCGACGCCAGGCGCGAATCGAGCTTGAGCGCGGCCAGGGTGGTGAAACCGTCCGGTCCCGGCATAATCAGATCCAGGAGAATCAAGGCCGGATGGTATTTCCGGGCCATCCGCAGCGCCTCCCGCCCGTCGCCGGCTTCCCGGACCCGCCAGCGATCATCCGGCAGGGCGTTTTTCAGGTCTCCGCGGAGATTGAGTTCGTCGTTGACTATCAGGATCAGGGGATTGGCGTTCATTCTTGTCTTTCCGCCGGCGAATCAAAACGCCCCCAGAAAAGCACGGCGCCGGATTCCCGGTCGCGGATCAGGTAGGTGAACGGGCGGTCGGCCCGAAAGACCGCGGGAGGAGCGGGAACGGCCGTCACGCCGATCCCCACCGCGGTGGCGGCGGCCGCTTCGGTCCCGGTCTCGTCGACTTCGATCCAGGCCTGGTGAAGAACGGCGGAGATGAAGAGATCCTCCGTCCCGTCGATTCCGGAAAAGTCCGCCCCTTCGGAGAAGGCCTCCTCCATTCCCAGCGCTTTGAGAGCTTCATCCAGCCGCAGGCGCGATTCGGTTCGAAAACGGGGGAGGAAGACCTCGACCCGGCGGCGGGGCCAGGTCCGCGGCCGGAGAAGCGGATCGGCGGCGCAGACGCCGGCGAAAAGCCGGGCCGGCTCGGTTTCGGGGTCGGGAAGAATCACGGTCATCGCCAGCCTCTCTCCCGAGTAAGGCAGCTCCACGGCTTGAAGACCGTCTTTCTCCAGGTAACGGAAATCATCGGTCACCCTCATCAGGTCAACCTCGGCCTCGCCGCCGGCGGCCGGAAAGAAGGGGGCCGGTTCCGTTTCCTCTTCGGGGAAAATCGTTCTCCAGTCCGCCCGGAAATAGACGGCGTTAACTATCATCAGGCGCGTGAGAGCCGTGATCACTCCCGGCGGGACCAGGTCCCGGATCCTCTCCCCAGTCTGTTCGGCGACCCAGCGGTTGATCCCGGCCCGCGCTTTCTCCGGGCGGCGGAAATCAACCCGGCCGAAGGCGGCGCGATAGTGTTTCTCCACAAGTTTCAGATACTCCGGCAGGAATTCGTGCCCATCCTGTCCCCATAATCGACTGACCAGCCGGAGCTGGTCGCCGGCGGCGGAATCCCCCAGTTCCGCCAGGAAGTTCCCCAGCGTCGGATGAAGCCGATCGGCTTCCAGGCCGTATTCCAGGGCGCGATCGAAACCCTCGGCGGTCGAGCCCCGGGCTCCGGCGTAAGCGATGGTCAGCGCTCCGTAAACGCTCAGGGGAGAGAAGAGAAGATTCTCTCTCTCCGGAATATCCAGATTGAAGATTTTGGTCGCGAACCGATTGACTCCTTCCACCAGTCTCATCGTATTCTCCGGGGTCGTAGAAGCCGGGGGCGTCCCGGCGGCCGAAACGGACCGAACGGTAATCGCGGCCAGAGCCGCCGCCAGGCAGACGAAATGTTTTTTCCAGCGCGCCAGGTTCATCGAACCCTCATTCTTTTGCCCGCCGCCGGGCGGCCAGAAACTTCTCCAGCGCGAACTTAACTTCGGGATCGTCCGGGTCGAGGCCGCGGAATCTCAACAGCCTCCGGGAAATCCGGAGCGGGCTTTCCCCGCCGGCCGGCCGGGAACGCTCTCCTCCGGAAGACAGGGGCGGGGGAGTCTCCTTCTCGGCGGCGACGATCGCGGTATCGGCGATCTTCCGAATTACCTCCAGGGCGAAGTCGCGGCCCCGGACATTATCGAGAAGCCTGGTCCAGATCAGGGTGAACCACCTCTCGTAGCGCCTTCCCAGACCGGGAATCTTAACCAGGGCGAAGTGCAGCAGAACCAGCGCCAGGGCGGAGACGGCCAGGGTGAAGACGGTCGTGAAGTGATTGAAGAAATCCCGCCGGACGGCGTGCCAGGAGGCCAACCCCAGATCAACCGGCCCCGACCGGCGGGGAAGATCGAGTTCGCGGGTCACCTCCCCGACCTTCCGGGCTTCCTCGGCCGGCCCCAGGAAGAAGAGTCCTCCCCGCCGCCCGGGGGGAAAGATCAGGAAATCGCCTTTCTCCCAATTCAGTCCGGCGGAACGGGAGATCTCGAGCAGTTCCTTCCGGATCCTTTCCGGGGAAGAGAACTCCAGCGGCACGCGCGAGATCAGGGGAAGCGCCGCGGCCGGAGCGGGCGAATAAAAACCGTCGAGATGCTCGGCGATCATCCGGGCGGTCCTCACCTCGCCGGTCTCCCCGAACAAAAGCAGCGCTTCGTCCCCGGCGGGAAAACCGTAACGCAGAAAGCGCACCGAGGGATAGATCCTCCAGGAGCGGCCGATCTCCTTTAAGTCCCGCTCGATCTCCTCCGCCCGGCCGTAACGCAGCCGCACGGCCTCCACCGCGCCGTCGCGAAGATAAGCGGCTTCAGCCTCGGCCTCGGCCGCCCGCGCGGCCGGGGGCCGAGAGACGGAGAACCCCAGGAGCAGTAACAGGAGCAGGCGGCCTCGGCCGGCCGCCCGAAAACCGACAGTTATCTCCGGCGGTTTCACGTAAAGAGATTAGCACAGTTATCCGTGCGGAACAATGAGGGGGTCAGTCCGTGCATATATGCAACTTTCCCGACCTTGGGCCGCAATTCACGTTCCCCGCCCTATGATGTGACGCAACCGGAAACTAAAAACTGCTTTCCGCGTTTAAGAAAACCAGGCCAGCAGGCCCAGATAATACAAAGCGGCCAGCAGCGCCGAGACGGCAGCCAGTTTGACCAGCCAGACATAGCAGGCCGAAAGCCCCGCCCGGAAATAAGTCCGCGAGAAGAGAAAGCAGAAATGAAGCGGGGAGAGCATCACTCCGAGATAACCGGACAGGAAAGCGATCGAGGGATAGACCAGCCCCGGCCAGGTTCCCCAGTCGCCGAGTAAGGGCAGAACCACCGGAAAGCTGATGCCGACAAACCCCAGTCCGATGCCGGTCACCAGCCCCGCCAGGAAAGGAATCGCCGCGACCAGAATCATAACCGGGAAGCCGGCCGAGAGCAGTTCTTCTCCGATCGCCGGGGCCGCCGCGGTTATGTCGATCATCTCCTTGAAGTAAAGAACCGAAATTACCAGCAGGATCATCGCCCCCTGCTTCTTGAGGGAGAAGAGGCCGAGAAACCGACGCCAGCCGAAGCCTTCGGAGAAAGCGACCACAAAGAGACAGACCACCAGGGACAGAACCAGGGCGGCCTCGGAGGCCGCCGCGCCCGCCCCGGTGACAAAGAGCCGCAGAACCAGGGCGAACACCGCGGCCAGCGCCGGCAGGACAAGGATGGGGACGGCTTCGCGGAGAAAACCGGAAAAAGCCCGGGGCCGGCGTCGGGACGGCGGCGAGGCAACCGGCTCCTTCATCGGACGGACCAGAACCAGCCACCCCGCCCCGAGGCTGATGACGGCCAGGGGGAACTGGATGACGGCGAACCGCCAGAATTCCACCCCCAGCAGCCCCACCGCCAGCACGAAACCCGGATAGAAAGGCCACCAGTATTCCCAGAGATGCCGGAACCAGTAATTGACGATCGTTTTATGGTCGGGGGCCAGCTCGTCGCCGGGACAGACGGCCTCCACCATCGGGGCGGAGAAAAGGGCTCCGCCGGGAAGGGGCAGGAAACCCACCAGAGCGGGAAAGAAAACTGCCAGCAGCTTCCGGCTGCCGATCCAGGCTTCGGCGGCGGCGACCATTCTCTTCATCTTCCCCGATTCTTCCAGAAGACGGCCGAGGGTGAGGATCAGCAGCAGAATCAACGCCAGGGATATCGTGGTGGAACGAGAGACCACCGGGGCCGTCGCGGCCAGCAGCCGCGACGGAGCCAAGCCGTGCCAGAGACCGAGAAGAATGCTGCTGAAAAATAGCCCGGCCCAGAGAGGAATCTTGAGGCGGACCAGCCAGAGGATCAAGGCGAAACAGGTGAAGACCTTGACCGAAGATGGTAGAGTTAACAGGAGTTCAATCATCGGAATCTTTTTTTCTATGAATAATCCGGTTAATATAACAGATACCGGGGCTCTTTTAACTCGGATTATTCATAACCAAGATCGGAAATAATCGCTCTTGTCTTTTGGCTCGCCCGGTTTCTCTTTGATTGATGTTTAAATTCGACCCGGATTATGAAAACCCGGGTCCGGCGGAGTCTTTCAAGATGCTTTCACCCCAGCAATACTACCGCGATCCGGAGGTCAGGGAGAGGATCGCCGAATACTGCGGCGGGACCGCCCGGGAACCGGAACTGTGCACCTCGGAATACCTGGTCGGTTACGGGCAGGCACTGCTGGAAACCCCCGCGCCGGAACCCTACGTTTCCACGCCCAAACAGGCCTTCGATTCCATCCTGGAACGAAGCCTGGACATCTTCCGATCGATCTGGGACCGGGTCCACCTGCTGGGGGTGCTCGACCTGGAATACTTCAACCTCGATCACCCGGGAACCGTCTATCTCGACCAGGAAGGGGTTTTCCGCCGCCTGGAACCGGTCTTTGAGGCGATCGGAAAGCTCTATCGGGATTACGGCCTCCAGCCCCTGACGGTGATGACCGGGCAGGGATATCATTTCTCCTTTCAGATCCAGTCCGGCACCGGCACCGATCTCGAGCTGCAGGCCATCGGCCGGCTGATCGATTCCCTGGAGGGAAAATACCGGACGGCCGCCAGCAAGCGGCACCGGCCGGTCTCGCTCCGCTACGGAAGGTCTTTTGACGGGATGGGAAAGGTGATGGAGTTTTTCGCTCACGAGATCATCCGGAAGGCTTCCGGCCTGACCGATCTGCCCCTGGTCATCACCGACGTGGCCGTCGGCGGCGGGAAGAGAGGGAGGGAGGCGATCTCCCTGGACCTTTCCTGCTTCGGCGACCCGGTCTATATGCGGGACGTCCGCTGCCCTTTCTCCACCCATCAGAAACACAAGATTCAGATTCACAAGGTCGGGGAAGAGATCTCCCGCGCCACCCCGGTCCAAGTGGCGGTCCCCCGGGGGCGGCTCGCCCTCAAAGAGGCCCTGGCGTTGAGAAGACACTTCCGCGACAGCTCGGAATACGCGCGGGACGTTTACTGTTTCATACCCGATTTCACCGTCAACTGGAAGAGGGTGATCAACGCCTATCGCGGAAGCGAACTCGCCCGTTTCCACCGCTGGCTCGACGACGAATCCCAGGATCACTGGTCGGAATGGGACCGGACCTACCGCGCCTTCGACCCGGGGGTACTTCCTCCCTGCGCGCGGCTCCCCCTGGAAAACCCGAACGATCAACTTCTTAAACCGACCAACCTGCAGACGCTGACCCGCTGCCTGCTGGCCCTCGGCTGGCATCCGGTTCATATCGCCGGGCTGGTCCGCGCGAAATGGGAAGGCCCCCACGGCTGGCCGGAAGGACAATGGCGACATTTCGACGCCGGGTCGCGGTCGCTTTTTTACGTCCGCGTCTTCAGCGGGCTGATCGCGGCCGGCATCGACGAACAGGTGGACCAGAACTGCGTCTCCCAGCAGCAAAAAGGCTACTGCCCTCAGCCGAACTGCGGCTTCAACCTGAGCCGTTTCCGCTGGGCGGGGAAATTTTAATCGGTTATGAAACAACGGACCATCACCGCGAAAGAGGAGGAATCGATCCGAGCCTATTACCGCCATCCCGGAGTCCGGGCCCGGGTGGAGGAGTTCTGCGGCGGCAAAGATTTCAGCTGCGAATACCTGGTCGGCTTCGGCCCCGGCCTTCTCCGCAGGGGATGGCGCCGGCCTCTCCGGCTGACGGTCGGAAGGACCGGGCTGACCGGGCTTATGGAGGAGGGGCTCGACCTCTTCCGCTCGGTCTGGGACACCTCTTCCACCCTGGCGGTCTGGGACGTGGAATACTTCAACCTGGACAGCTGGCGGGGTCTCTACCGGGACCAGGACGGCCATTTCGCGCTGATCGAGCCGGCCTGGCGCGCGATCACCTCGCTGCTGAACCGATACGGGGTCCGCTTCATCGACGACACTACGGCTTCAGGATATCATTTCGTCTCCCGAATTCCCTTCTCCTCTCCGGTTCACGCCCGCGTGGAATCGATCGGACGGATTGAAGAAAGCCTGGCCCGAAGGTACCGCGGGACCGCGGAAGGAGACGAGAAGCGACGGCGGCCGGTCGGGGAAAGAGAGGCCCTTGGCTACAGCGGTATCGGCCGCCTGATGGAGTACCTCTGCCACCGGGTTATCGCCGAGGTTAACGGCGGCGACAGCCCGATCCCGGCTACGATTTCCGATACCGCCGGGGGCGGGAGCGGACGGGGACGGGAAGGAATAAACCTGGATATCACCCAATACGCCGACCCGATCTATATGCGAACGATCCGGACCACGTTTTCCACCCACCAGAAGCACAAGGTCTACACCCGGCTGGTGGGGGAAGACACCGCGCGGGAGGTGGGGGTCTTCGCCGCCCTTCCCCGGGCGGGGCTCGACTATCGGGAACTGACCCGGTTCCGCCGGGACCTGTCCGCGGCGGCGGAATACTCCGGCCGGGTCGGCGGCTTCATCCCGGACGCCGCCGCCGGCTGGAAATCGGTCCTAGAAGATTATCTGGCCTCACCCCTCCATCGCTTTCACGCCGATTTCGACGAATACCGTCCGGGACGCTCGGGTCGGCCGCCGGAGCTCGATCCCGCTTCGCTGCCCCCCTGCGTCGCCGCCGCGACCAAGAATCCCAACCCGGAGCTTCTCCGTCCCACCAATCTCCGCAATCTCTGCCGGGTCCTGATGCGGCGGAAATGGCATCCCCGCCGGATCGCCGACTACATCCGGGCGCGCTACGAGGAAGACCACGGTTGGGAGGTCGACTGGAACAAGTATCACCCGGAAGTCCGCGCCAACTTCTGGAGCCGGGTTTTCTGCGGTATGATCTCGACCGGACTCGACAGATTCGAAGATTTCAACTGCGACTCCCTGCAAGCCTCGGGATTCTGCCCGTCGCCCCGCTGCGGCTTCAGCTTGGCCGAATCGGGAGGCGGGGCTTGAGCCGGGATGCCGCCGCGACGAGAAGTTGAAGCCGCAGGAGACAAAAATGCCTCCACGGAGAAAGATCCGCCTTCGAAGGATCGTCTCCGGGATGGTGATCCTGGCCTGGGCCGGGATCTTCTACCTCCAGTTCGAGAGGTCCTTTATCGGGGCTCTCGCCCAGAATTTAAGCCCATCGTTTCTTTTCTCGTTCCTGCGGCACCAGCTCTTCTGGATGGCCTGGCTGACCTTTCCCCTCCTGGTTCTCGCCTGGAAACGCGGGCGATACTTCTGCTGGAAGCTCTGCCCGGTGGGATTGGTTCAGGATTTTCTCCCCGCGGCGGGAAGATCCAAGCTCACTTCCTTCAACCGCGCTCTCTTGATCTTCCTGGCCGGTTTCAGCCTCTTCAGCCTCAACCTGGCCGCTTTCCTCGATCCCCTGGTATCGTTCAATCGCGCCGTGGCGGCCACGGCCCTGCGGGCGGGTTTCGCGGTCACCTTCCTCCTCCCCCTGGCGCTGATCTTCGCCGCCAGCCTCTGGCGCCGGCGGTGGTGGTGCTTCAAGCTCTGCCCCCTGGGAGCGATCGTCGACTGGACCTATCAGAGACGACGGCAGCGGAATGACGAGCCGGATATCGGCCGCCGGCGGATGCTGCTGCTGCTGGGCGGCGGGATGGCGGCCGGCGTGGCCCGCAAGGCCCTCTTCCCGCTGCTCCCGCCCCCCGCTCCCCGCCTCATCCGACCTCCCGGGGCGAGGCCGGAGAGCGGTTTCCTCGACCGCTGTATCCGCTGCGGGAGCTGCCTGGCGATCTGCCCGACCGGCGGCCTCCAGCCCAGCCTCGCCGAAAGCGGTTGGAGCGGCATCTTCACCCCCCGCCTGGTCCCGCGGATCGGGGAGTGCGCCGCCGACTGCAACCGCTGCGGCCAGTCCTGCCCCACCCAGGCGATCCGTTACCTGCCGATGGCGAAGAAGTGGAACTTCAAGATGGGCTCGGCCCGGATCGACCAGGAGACCTGCATCCGCTGTATGCTATGCGTGAGGAGCTGCCCCTACGACGCGATCGAAGCCAGAGGCGGGGCGGCGCGAATGATCGACGAGTTCTGCCGCGGCTGCGGTCTGTGCGAAAAGGTCTGCCCGGTCGGTCCGGTCGCGGCGATCCGGGTCTTCAACGACGGGGCGGGAAAGTTTATTTAGCTCGGTTTTACCCCCCGCGACCGTTTATGGAAAACGGTAAACGACGGAACGGTCGAAGATCCGCTCGCGCTCCAGAAGATGCGAAAACTCCTCCTTTAGAAGCTGATGGCGGGGATCGAGCGGGATCTCCTCCGGCCAACGGTGATGAATGATCAGATACCGGGGGCCCAGCTCGCGGATGTAGGCGATCGACTCTTCCGATGGGAACTCGTGGATGACCGACTGGTAGAGGCGGTTGTAAGCGTCCGGGAAGTAACCGCCGTACCCGTTGACCAGATTCTTCCAATGGTAGGTCGAGAAGTACATATAACGGGTCTCGGTGTGGACGGTCCGCGGGGATCGGGGCAGCGGAAGCTCGAGAATGGCGAAATCGTCTTCTTCTTCCGCCAGCCAGCGGTACACCTCCGGGATATCGTCTCCGGTCGGCATCGGGGCCAGGGAGATCCGGGCCCTCGATTCCCCCAGGAGCGCGGCCGAGACCGCGGCCAGCAATATGAACTTTACTCCCGGAGAGGAGATCTTCTTCCACCCGGCCGCGATTGAACGGGCCGACATCAGGGAAAGGCCCAGCGCCACCATAATCACCGCCCGGGCGGGGACCCGCAACCCCTGGAAACCCGGGAAGTGATCGTAGAGCCATTGGTAGGGGCCGGCCCCGAGCGGCCGGCCGTTCACGCGGATCAACGGACCGAGGGTGAAGAGAAAGGCCAGGACGATCATCAGCGAATAAAAGCGGGAGGCGAAGGCCCGGCCATCGACCGGGGCCGGGATCGAGGCCAACCGGCGAAACCCGCCGGTCAGCCAGGAACGGACCAGGAGCAGGAGAGCCGTTATCCAGAGCGGGCGGCTCAGGGTGGTGGCCCGTAAACGCACCCCTGCTACCGTGGTGTTCAACCCGCCGCCGGCGGCGATCCAGACCAAGACGGCGCCGGACAGAACCGCGCCCGCGGTGACGGCGATTACCAATCCCCGCCCCAGGCGGGGGCGCGACTCCAAGGGGAGGCGGCCGCTCTCCCGTTTCCGGTGATTCCCCGCTTCCAGGATCACGCCGGCGGCGGCCAGGAGGACGGCGATCAACCCCGGGAAGAGATTGGATTCGTGCAGATACCGCCCCCCCGGATCGCGATCGACCGGCAGGAAATTCGACCAGAATTTCAGCCGACCGTTGATCCGGAGATAACTGACGACATCGGCGCTGTAGTAGATCGCCTCCCCCACCGGGCGCTCGAACCCCTTCTCGCTTCTCACGCGGAGATAAGCCTGGGCCGCCGGAGCGATCAACGCCGCCCCCAGCAATGCCGAGACCAGCAGCCCGCGCGCGAAATATAAGCTGGAGACGCCGCGGCGCAAGTTTCGGGCCAGCGCCAGCAAGACGAAGAGTCCGCCGAAGAAAGCCAGGTAGATCCCGTAATACCCGCAGGAGAGAAACTGCAGGGCGAAGCACAACCCCAACATCACCCCGTCTTTCCATCCTCCTCCGTCAACCAACCGGTGCAGAAAAAGAAAGGCCAGGGGAATCCAGCCGGCGGCCTGGAGCTGGAGCGCGCTCAGATGTCCGAAACGCCAGGGGAAAAACGCGAAGATCAGCCCGGCGCAGAAGGCCGCCGGCCGGCAACCGGTCAGGCGGCGGGCCAGAAAATAGGCGCCGGCGGCCGACAGAAACAGACTGATCATAAAAGCGACGTTGTAGCTGAGGAGGGGGTTTCGCCAGAAGTGGATAACCGGCAAAACCAGCACCGTCACGCCGAGAAGATTCTCGGAATAGGCCAGGGTGTAACGGTGAGGATAGAAGATGTTGGCGTGGAAGAGCCCGCCCGGATCGCCGGACAGAATCTTGTGGCCGTTCCAGGCCAGGATCCAGGAGCAGAGCAGGGAATCGCCGTGATCGCCGATGACGGCTCCGGTCATCTGAAGCGGGGCCGGCCAGACCATCGCCGTCGCCAGGATCAAGAACAGAAAAAGTTCCGGAAAGCCGGTCCTTCCAAGCAGGGACTTCATCGCGTTTATCTCAGAAACGCAGACCGATGAAGCCCGTGATCGATTCCAGCTTGAAATCGATCTCCTTGTCGAACTTTTCCCGCATCTCTTCGATCTCCTCCGGGGTGCGCTCCTTGGCTTTAGCCTCCGCCTCGGCTTCCATCCTCTGCCATCTCGCGCCGAAAAACAGCTCGGTCCGCGCCGAAATGGGGAATTCCAGAAGAAGTTCCAGTCCGAAACGGTCGAAATCGACCTTGAGATCTTTGTGATGGCGGATCCGGAAGGGAATATGCCGGGTGTCCCCCCGGTAGTGCAGGAAATGCCACCCGCCCCGGCCGGCCAGCCTCAAACCGCCGGGCGGGCCGACGACGAGCTCGAAACCCAGACCGGGAGCGGGCATCCCCAGCCCGCTCCAGCCCGAAGTCCGGCCGCCGATCACGTATTCGCGAGGAGGGTTTTCATAGGTCGTGGTGCCGCGGGGCTCACCGGCGTCGAGATCGTAATGCCCGGCGAAACCGGTCGCCAGCAGTCCCACCCAGGGGGCCAGCTCAAAGAAGCCATCTCTCCTCAGGGAGAAGGGCGTCAGCTCCAGCGAGAGATCGACCATAAAACCGTCGATATCGGCGGTAAACGGATCGCCTTCGGGTATCTTCATATATTCGTACCGCTCTCCCTCATACTCGATCTCATCCGCGATACCGATATAGTAGTCGCGCAGGGCCACGGCGCGGGCGGAGGGGTTAAAGTAAAGAACCCCCAGCCCCAGCCGGAAGAGGCGGCCCCTCCAGTCCAGCTCGGCTCCGGCCGCAGCCATCCGTCTGTCAAATCCCATATCGCTGAGTCGGTAATCCTCGCCCTCCGCCTCCCTTCCGATCAACTCGTAGTAAGGACGGGTGGTCTCCTTCACCCCGCCGTCGATATCCAGCAGACCGCCCGCCAGAGCCCGAAAACTCCAGCCGGTGGGGGCGTCGGGCGACCGGCCCCAGCCGACGGCGCCGACGGCGGGAGCAACCGGGAGAAAGCAAGCGGTGGCGACAACCCAGAGGAATAAACGCCGGGCGGTGACGAACGGCGGCCGAAACGGCATCGCGGGTCGGTTCATTTCAATTCTTCGTCCTCCCGGCCGGGCAGGTGACGCCAGAGGCTGATCCGACCACTCTCGAGCAGCGCGTAGGAATACCCGCTCAGCCAGCCGCCGGGATTGCAGTAAACCCCTTCCGGATAACTGACCAGATCGGGACGATGGGTGTGCCCGAAGATGACGATCTCGCATCCCGGCCCCAGCCGGCTCCGCGCCGCCCGGCGATACTCTTCAAGCTGGCCGGCGGTGACGTTGAACTCCCCCCTCTTCCGGCTCAGGGTTGAGACCCACTCGGCCAGGGCAACCCCGAGGTCGGGATGTAGAAGCCGGTAGGCGGCCCGGCAGAGCGGATTGTGCGCCGCCCTCCGGAATAGGCGGCCGAACCGGTCCCGCCTCAAGACTCCGTCGCCGTGTTCCACCAGAACCCGGGCGCCGGCGATTTCGAGCAAGGCCCGGCCGGGATAAACTTGAAGCCCCAACTTCCGAAGAAAACCGTCGGCCCCGAAATCGTGGTTCCCGGCGAAAAAGTGTACCTCGACGCCGGCGTCGACCAGCGAGCGCAGCCGGTGGAGAATGCCGAAATAATCGGCGCGGATCGCCCGGCGGTATTCGATCCAAAAATCGAAGAAGTCTCCGGCGATCACCAGCCAACGGGCCCGGCGGGATATCCCGTCCAGAAAAGAGTCCAGGATCTTCTCGCGCCCCTCGCCGCCGGGGAAAGAGAGCCCGAGATGGGCGTCGGCGATGATGTAGGCCCGGTCTTTGAGGTTTTTCGTCATTTTGCTCTCTTAAGCGGACGATAAGGTTTGCGGGTTCAAGATTTCAATTCCATCGAAATCGGGATCGAAATCGTCATTGCGAGGAGCCCCGCCAAAGGCGGGATAAACTCCGCGACGAAGCAATCTCAACTTTCCCAGACCGGTTCGTCTTTTTATCCCATTCAATATACACCCGATCGCCCCTATTCCCAGACCCCGGCGATCTTCTCCCCGCACCGGCGGCAATGTCCCCGGCGGAGGTTGAAATCAAGCAGTGTAAAGCCGGAGCGGCCGACAACCTTATTCCGGCAAACCGGGCAAAAGGTGTTTTCACCTTCGTCGCCCGGAAGGTTTCCCGTGTAGACATATTTCAGGCCGGCCGCCCGGCCGATGCCCCGCGCCGTCCGCAACGTCTCCGCGGGGGTTCGCGGCGTCGCGTTCATCTTAAAATCGGGATGAAAGGCGCTGACGTGCCAGGGGATCTCGGCGTTAAGAGCGGAAAGAAAACCGGCGATCTCTTTGAGTTCCGGTTCCGAATCGTTATACCCCGGAATAACCAGAGTGGTCACTTCGATCCAGATCCCGCGCTCCACCATCCCGGTGATCGATTCCAGCACCGGCTTGAGTGAAGCCGAGCAGACCCGGCGATAAAAATCCTCCCGGAAAGATTTCAAATCCACGTTAGCCGCGTCCAGCCAGTCCGCGGCGGCCTCCAGGGCCTGGGCGGTCATAAAACCGTTGGTGACGAAAATGTTCTTCAGCCCCCTCTCCCGCGCCCGGACCGCGGTGTCGCGGGCGTATTCAAAGAAGATGGTGGGTTCGGTATAAGTATAGGAAATCGAGCGGCAGCCCGTCCGCCGCGCCAGGGAGACGACTTCTTCCGGCGGGAGGTCCCGTCCGGGGATCGGGCTTTCCCCGCGCGGAACCTGCGAAATCGCCCAGTTCTGACAGTGGAAGCAGGTAAAATTGCAGCCGGCCGCGGCCAAGGAAAAAGAATCGGATCCGGGCAGGAAATGGAAAAGGGGCTTCTTCTCGATCGGATCCGAACCCGCCGCTACCGCTCTTTGATAGACCAGCGAGAAGAGGATTCCATCGCGGTTCTCCCTTACCCCGCAGCGGCCCCGGCTACCGGGCGAAATCCGGCAATGATGGGAGCAGAGGAAGCAATGAACCCGGCCGCCTTCCAGTTTTTCGTAGAGCGCCGCTTCCATATTTTTTCTTTCAAAAAAATCCGGCCCCTTTTCTCAGGCCCCGAACTTGTCCAGCTTCAAGGCGTGGGCCAGCATCAGCGGCATCGCCTCCACCGCCGGGAACCTCCCCAGGCCGCCGCGAACACACTGTCTTTCGGAAAAGGCGGTGGTCTCGTCCCGGAGAACGTTGGCGGAGTACAGAAGGAAAGGGTTGGGATGCCAGCTATGGCCTTTCAGGCGGCAGGGAGTGGAATGATCGCCGGTAACCACCAACACCTCCGGTTTCAATTCCAGGACCGCCGGCAGCGCCCGGTCCACCTCTTCAATCACCTTGAGCTTGCTCGCGTAGTCGCCGTCTTCCCCCGAACTGTCGGTCTTCTTGACGTGAACGAAGTAAAAATCGTTCTCGCCCCATTGCGAGGCCAGGGCGGCGAAGGAGCCGGCCGGGGTCTCTTCCGTCGGCAGGATACGCATTCCGACCAGACGGGCCAGGCCGCGATACATCGGGTAGGCCGCCAGGGCGGCGGGACGGAGGCGGAAAAGCTCGCTCATCGGCGGCAGATCGGGAGGAGTGGCGAAACCGCGCAGAAGAAAGCTGTTGGCCTGCTTCTCCGGAGCCAGGACCTCGACGGCCCGGGAGATGAAGGCTTTGACCACCGCGGAGGCGCGCTCCGCTTCGGGCGCCAGGGGTCGGGGCTCGAGGCTTTTTACCCCGAGAGCCTGGGGGTCGGTCTCGGCGAGCCTCCCGTCAAGCCCCTCGCCGCGGAAGACGACCACGAAACGGTGTTCCTTCACCGTCTCCAGGATCACTTTTACGCCCTCGATTTCATCGATCTCCGACCGGAGCGCCGTTATCAAGCGTTGATTCTCCTCGGTGGATATCCGGCCGGCGCGGCGGTCGGTTATCCGCCCCTCTCCGTCGGCGGTCGCGAAATTACCCCGGGCGGCCACATCCCCGGGTTCAAGCTGAAAATCGATCCCCGACGCCTCCAGTACCCCCCGCCCGATCTGATATTTTATCGGCTCATAACCGAAGAGAGAAATATGGGCGGGCCCGGAACCGGGAGTTATCCCGGGAGAGATGGGATCGCTTAAACCCAGGGTTCCCTCCCTTGCCAGCCGGTCAAGATTAGGGGTGGCGGCCGCCTCGAGCGGGGTTCGTCCCTCGGCCGCGATGTCACCCAGACCATCCAACACCAGCAGAACGATCTTAGAATCGGTCGAACGGCATAACGATTTAAATATTTCCTGAGGAATCATCGACTCTCCTCCAGACCGGAATTATCCAGGAACAATTCCATTTGCGATCCCGTCTTCCCGGAAGGTTAACCCTCATTCATCATCTCGATACCGGCACCGACTCCGGTTTCCGATTCGATCATCTTAGACTTATCGCCCGCGGCGGTTCAAGATCTTTCGCCTTGTCCCGGGAACGAGACCGTGATTAATATAGCACCGGGATGAACTCTCTTCGGGAGACGCGCGGATATGAGGATAATAACGCCGAAGATAGACACCGGCCGGGTTGAAGCTCGCCTGCGGGATTTTATCCGGAAGTCCGTCGAGGAAGCCGGGGCCTCCTCCCTGGTGATCGGGGTTTCCGGCGGGCTGGACTCCGCCGCGACCGCTTTCCTGGCCCGGAACGCGGTCGGCGAAAAGGGGGTCCAGGCGCTGATCCTGCCCTATCGCGACCGGAACTCCGAAGACGTTGCGGATGCCCGGGAGGTCTGCCGACACCTGAAGCTTCTCCCCCGGGTCATCGACATCGGGCCGGCGGTCGACGCCTATTTCTCGCACTACCCCGACGCCGCCGTCGGTCGCCGGGGAAACAAGATGGCCCGGGAGAGAATGAGCGTTCTTTACGATTGGGCGGCGAAAGAGGGCGGTCTGGTCCTGGGAACCGGAAACCGGACCGAACTTCTGCTGGGCTACTTCACGAAATTCGGCGACGGGGCCGCCGACCTGGAACCGCTGGGCGGACTCTACAAATGCGAGGTGCGGCAGCTGGCCTCCTCCCTGGGCGTCCCCGAAACCATCCTGACCAAAACCCCTTCGGCGGGACTCTGGAGGGGGCAGACCGATGAAGCGGAGATCGGCATCTCCTATCCCGTCCTCGACGGACTCCTCCACGCCTGGCTGGATCTGGGCTGGGACCGCCAACGCCTGCTCAAGGCGGGATTCGCGCCCGAGACCGTCGACCGGGTCCGGTCGATGGTGCGGGGCAGCGAACATAAGCGCCGGCCGCCTCCCCTTCCCGAGATCCCTCCGTCCTGGCGGAAAACAGAACCGGGTTCAGGTTAAAATCGTCTCCAGAATTTCTCCGCCAACTCCCGCGACCGGGCGGCGATCCTTTCCTCATCGATCCCGATCAGTTCCTTATTCCGCATCAGAACGCGGCCGTTTATGATCGTCGTGTCCACGGGGGCGCCGCAGATCCCGAACAGAAAATGCCCGAGAAATGTAACCGGGTTGAGCGGCGTGGGAGGGATATAATCCATCACCACCAGATCGGCCGCGGCGCCGGGCTCGATGACGCCCAGTTTCAGGTCGAACTGGCGCGAGGCGATGGCCGGGTTGTTCTCCAGAAGGAGCCGGCAGGACTCCACGAAGCCGACCCGGGGATCGCGGCGGGCGAGCTTGTGCAGGATATTGGCGACCCGGACCTCGTCAAGCATATTCGACGACATCCCGTCGGTGCCGAGTCCGACCAGAATCCCCTTTTCCAGCATCTCGAGAACCGGGGCCACCCCCACGGCGTTGTTCATATTGGACTGGGGATTGTGCGCGACGGCGGTTCCGGTCTCCCGCAGGATCTCCATCTCCCCGGAGTCGATGTGCACGCAGTGAATAGCCAGGCTCTTGGGGCCGAGCACGCCGCGGTCCCGGAGGCGGCGCAGGACGCGCACCCCGAATCTCTTGACGCTTTCTTCCTGATCCGAGGAGGCCTCGGCTACGTGGGTGTGAAAACCGACCCCCAGACGACGGGCCTCGGAGACCGCGAAATCCAGCGTTTCGTCTTCAACCGTGAAGGCGGCGTGAAGGCCGAACATCGCGGAGAGCAGCCCGCCCGGGGAAGACCGAAGTTTTTCCGCGAAGCGCGCGTTTTCTTCGACCCCCTCGCGGCCTTTACCGTAGCGATCGGAGACGCCCAGGCAGAAAGAGGCCCGAACGCCCACCTCGCCGGCCGCCCGGGCCAACTCGTCCAGGATCCCGTTCTGGACCCCCTGACTTTCGTGGTGATCGATGATCGTGGTGGTCCCCTTCTTGACGCAATCGATCAGGGGAATCAGCGCGCTGAAATGGATATCATCCCGCTCCAGAGCCTTGTCCAGCGGCCACCAGAGCCGCTCCAGAATCTCGACAAAGGTATAAGGAGCGGGGTCCTTGGGCGAAAGACCGCGGGCGAAGGTGCTGTAAAGATGATGATGAGCGTTGACGAAACCGGGCATCACCAGGCGGCGGCGGCAGTCGATGTATTCGGCCTCCGGAAGTTCTTTTCGGAAACTTCCTTCCTTGCCGATTTCGGCGATGGCTCCGTCCCGGATTAAAACCTCTCCCTCCAGGATTCTGTTTTTTTCGCCCAGGGTGGCGATAACCGCGTTTTCGAGTACGATTTCCTTGGACATTCCTGGCCTCCTTTACCCGGATTATCCCCGACCCGGGTTGTTTCGATCGCCGGGCGCGAAAGATCAAGCAAAACAATCGCTGGATAACGAAGACCCGGCTTTCTTGAATAATCAGGGCTCAAATTGAGGAGTATGGTAATCGGAGGGAAGGACGTCAGTCAAGCGATTCTGAAACCGGGGCGGGGGAATCGGAAGCAGGCAGACCTTTCAGGACCTCCGCCACCGTCTCCGAAAAGGGCGAATCGGGCAGGAGAGTCCGGAAGGCTTTCAGGTGAGAACGGGCGGGCTCGACCCGGTCCTGCGAAGCGTAGAGTTCGCCGAGCGAAAGGTGGGCGGGGGCCAGATCGTAATCGAGGAAAAGAGCCCAGCGGTAATTCTCTTCCGCCTTTTCAAAATCGCCCAGCTCGTGATAGGCCAGTCCCAGCAGATGATAATACCGGGGGTTGAGAGGATTGCTCTCGATCTTGTCGCCCAGAACCGGGATCAGCTCCCGGAAGACCCGCCGGTCCCGACTCCAGGCCTTGATCACCAGATAGAAATCGAAATAATCCAGCCCGGAAGAAAGATGTTCGTCCAGCCCGGATATCATTCTGGCGGCGAAATCGCCCCGCTCTTCGCGATAACCCCACTCCGCCTCCCCCGGCCGGACCAGCACGGCCCGACGATAGAGTTCCCGGGCGTCGGAGAACTGACGGCGGCGGAACCGGAACAGCGCCAGGTGAAAAAGCGCGGGAATATACCGCGGGGAGATTTCCAGGGCGCGCTGGAGAGACTCCTCCGCCTTTTCGGGTTCACCCAGCCGCTCGTAGGTCAAGCCGAGTTCCAGTTCCAGCGCGGGGTTCCCGGGATCCAGTCCCCGGGCGCGAAGAAAGTAGTCCCGGGCGGAGGCGTATCTGCCCCGGCTGAAGTCGGTCTTGCCCAGATAATAATAGGGTTCCCATTCCCCCGGACCCAGGGCCACGGCGTTTCTTAAAAACTTAACCGCTTCCTCGTCCATTCTTTCCAGGTAGTAAAACTTGCCCAGCGCCAGCTGGATCGACCGGTGGGAGGGATCCCGCTTGACCGCCCGTCGCAGAAGATCGATCGCTTCGTCCCGTTGTCCCTGAAACTCAAGAGCGACGGCCAGATCGTGAAGGGCGGACCATAAGCCGGGGGCGGCCTCCGTCGCCAGCCGGAGGTTCTTCTCCGCTTCGGAGTAGTCCTCCCGGTTCAGCGCCGCCACCCCCAGGCCGTAGAAGGCCGCCGCGGAGCGGGGGGTGATTCGCAGGGCCCGGCGGAAATACCCCTCGGCTTGCCCGGGGTCTCCCTTCTCCAGGCAAACCCGGCCCCGAATCAGAAGGGCCCGGTAATTTTCGGGGTCCAGTTCAAGGATCTCCCGGGCCGCGGTCCCGGCGGCTTCCGCCTCCCCCCGTTCCAGGAGAATCGACGCCAGGAAAGTCCTGGCTTCCAACGATCCCGGATCTTCCTCCAGAACCAGCTTCAAATGCTCTTCGGCCTCCCCCCGCTCTTCCAGATGCAGGTAAAGTATCGAGGCGATGGAAAGGCGCGCTTCCCGGTGCCGGGGCTCGGAATCCAGGAACCGGCGGTAATAATCGACGGTCGGGAGGATCTCCCCCCGGGCTTCGGCCGCCCGGGCCAGCAGCAACCAGGCGCCGGCTTGATCTTCATCGAGTTCAAGCGCCCGACGGGCGTTCCGGCGGGCGGCCTCCGTTTCGCCCCGCATAAGGTGGATCCAGCCCAGGCCGAGATAGGGTGGAGCGAAATCAGGCAGAGATCGGTTCGCCCGCCGGAAATACACCAACGCCCGGCGGTGATCCCTTTTTTCCAGATAAAGACTGCCCAGAAGATGATGAATCTCGGCGATAACCTCCGCATCCCCCCCCTCGTGCTCCAGGAAGGCCGCCGCCGGCCGCAGATATTCCAGGGCCTTCTCCGTCCGGCCCTCCCGGTAAAAGTAGCTCCCCAGGAAGCGATACGCCCGCCCGTCCCGGTAACCGAGAGCCACCGCCGCTTCCCAGTGCTCGACCGCGCCTTCGAGATCGCCTTCCTCCCAAAGACGGTTGCCTTCATTGGCCGAATCCAGCCACGCCGGTTTCTCCCCGGCGAAGAGACCCCGAAAAACCGAGGACTTATCGGATCCGTAAAGGCGGCCCGGAAGAAGGGAATATCCCACCGGAAAGACGGCAAGAAGCAACGCCAACAGCCTGCGGAACCGGATAAAAAAACGGCGGGGCGGCGGATGGAGCGGCCGATCAGCTCTCATCAACCGGAAAGGAGGGCTGCTTCAGGTTGTCAAGCGTCTCCCTGATCTCCTTGAGCTCTTCTTCCAGATGCTCGATCTCGGCCTGGCGGCCGATCTTTTCGATCTCTTCATCGGGGACGAACCGGGCGCGGGGCCGGCCGCGTTCGGAAGCGCTTTTTTTAAAGCCCGCCAGAAAATAGAGCAGCGCGCCGGTATTGAGCAGAACGCCCAGGCCGATGATCGGAATCGCGGCGTCGGAGTGGAAAATATGGGTGGCGTACTCGAATCCGCTGTATCTTCTCTGGATATACACGTCGTGGATGTAGAGCCAGAGGACCAGGATAAGGGTGATATCCATTATGATGATGAGCCAGTAAGCCGTCTTCATCTGCCGACTCCGAAAGAGGATTTTACTTCTGACTGGGCCCGGCAGGACTCGAACCTGCGACCCACTGATTATGAGTCAGTTGCTCTAACCGGCTGAGCTACGGGCCCATTTTCAACTCGCTGCTTCTGCGTTCAACCCGGGAATTTATGATAGATCGGCGGGGCGGGATAAGCAAATTTAAATTTCCGGCCGGAAATTTAAATTCCGCAGATCGTTTCGCTCAACGCGTCTTCGTCCCCCAGTTCCAGAAAACCCTGCAGACGACGGCGGCGGGTGGGATGACGCATCTTGCGCAAAGCCTTGGCCTCGATCTGACGGACCCGTTCCCGGGTCACGTTGAAGATCTTGCCGACTTCTTCCAGGGTCCGCGGGGAACCGTCATTGATCCCGAAACGAAGGGCGAGCACCTGGGCCTCGCGCTTGGTCAGAGTAAAGAGCACGTTCTTCATCTGTTCCCGAAGCAGCACGTAACTGGTGGCCTCGGAGGGGGATTCGGCCGACTTATCCTCGATAAAGTCGCCGTACTGGTTTTCGTCCTTGTCGCCCACCGGCGTCTGCAGCGAAATCGGATGCTGGGCGATCTTGAGAATATCGCGGATCCGCTCCAGGGGGATATCCATCTCCTCTCCCAGCTCTTCCGCCGAAGGCTCTTTTCCCCGGTCCTGGAGCAGCTTTTTGCGCACCCGGTTGAGCTTGTTCATGGTTTCGATCATATGCACCGGAATCCGGATGGTCCGGGCCTGGTCGGCGATCGCCCGGGTGATCG
Organism: PVC group bacterium; assembly: GCA_003551625.1. Lineage (GTDB taxonomy): Bacteria > Auribacterota > Erginobacteria > Erginobacterales > PUNC01 > PUNC01. The sequence goes on from PUNC01000011.1 coordinate 24,293, forward strand.
CCTGACGGATCCACCAGGTGGCGTAGGTCGAAAACTTGAAGCCGCGGTGATACTCGAACTTATCCACCGCCTTCATCAGGCCGATGTTCCCTTCCTGAATGAGGTCGAGAAAGGTCAGGCCGCGGTGGAGATATTTCTTGGCGATACTGATCACCAGCCGCAGGTTGGCGACCACCATCTCGTTTTTCGCCTGGTGGGCTTCCATCAAACAGGACTTAAGCTCGAGAAAACGTTCCTGATACTCCCCGCATCCCATCGTCAGGCCCACCTCGATCCGGGCGAGTTTCCTCCGCTCGTTGCGGATCAGGTTCTTGTGTTTCTGGTCCTTCTTCTTCTTCCGCTTCAGGGACTCCAGGGATTGGTTGATCTCCTCGATCCGGAAATGGACCCTCTCCAACGCCGGAAAGATATCCTCGAGAACGGACTGCTTGAAAGATAGTTTCTTCAGGCTGGCGGCCGTATCCTGCCGGAGACGTTCGATCTTCCGGGCCAGATTGGCCTTCTTCTTCTCCGTCAAACGAGTCCGCTTCGTCTCGGCCCAGGCCTTCCCGATCGCTTCCTGCTGGGCGGCGATCCGTTCGATCAGACCGGGGAGATTCTGAAGGTATCTCTCTCGGCTCCGTCCCTTCTTTTCCACCACCACGCGGTCGAACCTTTCCTTGCCGTTGAGAACCCTTCGGGCGATACCGACCAGCTCCTGCGGGGCGGGTCCCAGAGAAAGCGTGATCCGGTAGATCCGGTTCTCCGCCTTCTCGATCCTTTTTGATATCTCCACCTCCTCCTCACGGGTCAGAAGCGGAACCTGTCCCATCTGGCGAAGATACATCCGGACCGGGTCGTCAAGAAAATCGTCGGTCTCGAACGGGCCGGACCCGGGCGCGGGCTTTCGTTTTCCCGTTCCCTCCCGGCCGGAAGCTTCCTCCGATTCTTCCAGGATCGTAATCCCCAACCCCTGAATCAGGGTTTCGATCGAGTCCCGTTCCTCGTCGCTGACCATCTCTTCGGGAAGAAGACGCCGGAAATCGGCCGCGGTCAAAAAACCCTGCTCTTCCCCGAGCGCCAACAGCTTCCTGACATTCTTATCCTTATTCTGGTAAATCATTCAAAAATAATCCCCTGTTTGATTGCCTCCGCCGCGCCGTCAAGCTCCCGGCGCAGTTCCAAACACCGTTTTTGCAGGCCGCCGACATCGCCGCCGTTTCGCTCCTCCAGCGCGACCCGCTCGGCCAGCAGGGCGAGCCGGCGGCGGAGACCGTTCCTCCTGACACTGATTAATAGATCGACCGCTTCGGGCGGAGGAAGACGGCAGGCGGAGGAATCCATCATCAGACTCGCGGCCAGGCTCTTGGTCTTTTCCTCTTCCAGTTCTCCGAGAAGATAACGCGAAACGGGCAGCCGGCCGCTTTCCCCGAGCCGGACAATCTTGTCGGCGATCTCGTTCCAGGGAGGCGAGAAGTCGGCGGCCACAACGAAACCGGCCATTTTATCAAATAAGATATCATCGGCCAAAAGGACGCGCAACAGCTCCTTTTGGTTCCGTTCGCCCGGGGCGAAGGTTTTTCTCTCCGTCGGGGGAGCGGACTTTTTTCGGCCCCGGTTCCTGAACTCCTCCCGGACCGAGGCGGGGGAGACTCCCAGCCGCCGGGCCAATTTCAGCAGATAACCGTCGCGAAGCACCGGACTTCCCAACCGGGAGACCGCCTCCAGCATCCTCCGGACGATCTCGATCTTTCCCCCGTCGGTGGAGGGGTCGAAGCGCTTCAGGAGGGATTCCAGGATAAAGTCCAGCAGGGGCACTGCGGCGGCGGCGGCTTTTTGAAAAGCCGCCGCCCCGTGACGGGCGATAAAACTGTCCGGGTCGGAGCCTCTCGGAAGTGAGAGTACCCGGACCTCGAAATCCTTCTCCAGAAAGACGGAGAGGCTCCGGAAGACCGCTTCTTCGCCGGCGACATCGGCGTCGAACGCGGTGACGATCCGCTCGGTATAGCGTTTCAGAAGCTGCGCCTGGCGGGGGGTGAAAGCGGTACCCTGGGCGCAGACCATATTCTCAATCCCTTCTTGATGAGCCCGGACCACGTCGAAATACCCCTCGCCGAGAAGCGCCTCACCTTTTTCCGCGATCATTTCCTTGGCCAGGTTAAGACCGTAAAGGACTCTCCCTTTTTCAAAAAGCGGCGTCTCCGGGGAGTTGATATACTTGGGTTGGGAGTCGTCCAGCACCCTTCCGCCGAAGGCGATCGTCCGGCCCTGGACGTCGAAAACGGGAAAGATCAGGCGATCGCGGAAACGGTCATAACAACCGTCTCCCCGGCGGCGCGGAACCGCCAGCCCCGCTTCGATCAAGGCCGGGGTCTCCTGCTTCCTTTTGGCCGCCAGTCTGACCAGACCGTCCCAGGAAGGAGGAGCGTATCCAAGCTTGAACCTCTCCACGGTATCCCGGCCGATCTTCCGTCCCGCCAGATACTCGCGGGCCCTCCGCCCGGTCGAGGATTCCAGCAGCGCCCAGCGATAATACTCCAGGGCCAGGCTGTGAATCTTGAGAAGAACTTCCTTGCGGGAACGGGCTCCCGGCCGGCTTTCGGGGAGCTCAATGCCCGCCCGGCGGGCCAGAAGAGCGACCGCTTCCGGAAAAGTGAGATTCTCCTGGCGCATTATGAACGAAAAGACGTCGCCACCGGCGCCGCAGCCGAAACAGTGAAATATCTGTTTTTCCGGGTTTACCGAAAACGAAGGGGTCTTCTCGGCGTGAAAGGGGCAGAGGGACTTGAAATTCCTGCCGCTCCGCTTGAGCGGCAGATAGGAGGAGATCACTTCCACGATGTCGTTGCCGAACTGAATAGTATCCTTCAGTTCGGGCGGTATATAGCGTCCCAAAGCAGGCTCCTTAACCCGGATTAGCGGTAATCCGGGTTAATTTTGTTGGTTCTCTTCCATATGCTCAGGATGACAAGCTTCCGGGCGCTTCAGGACCGGGCGACGCGCTTGAAACCGCTGCACTCTACGATCTCCAGCGGCCGACGCTCCAGGAGCCGGTCCAGCAGCAGGTTCAAACCCAGGTTGTCGCTGGCGATGTGACCGGCGATCACCACGTTGAGGTTGTGCTCCTTGGCCTTCTTGGCGTTGTCGGGGCTGATGTGCATTCCCACCAGGGTTCCCACCCCGGCCTCCACCAGCTTGGGGAGGGCTTCCTTCGGCCCCCCGGTTCCGCCGGTCATATCCACGAATATCCTTCCCGCCCGCCTCTTCTCATCCCCGACCACGCAACGGGGAGGAAAGTTGTTTTCAATCGCGTGTTGGTATTCAGGGATTTCCCGGAGTCGGGAGATAATATCTTTCACGGTGACCGGAGAGCTTTCCTCGAGCCGGCGCTGCAGATAAGTCGTCACGCAGTTGTCGGCGGGGGTGTGGGCGCAGAGCATCGGAATATCGAGCAGTCGGGCGGCGTCGACCACCCGGGCGAAATTGGCCGGCATCACCTTTCTCTCCACCTCGGTGGCGCGTTCGGCCACCAGGGCCTCGGCCACGTTGATCGGCACCCCGAACTTATGAAGGATGTCGGCCTGCATCTCCATCACGCGATAGAGACCGGCGTAGGCCTTTCCTTCGGGGTGATGGGAGATCAGCAGATCGATCGCGGTCCCCCGGGAACGCAACCGGTCGGCGAGCAGGATTTCACCGACCTCGATGTCGATGCCGACCAGCGCGCTTTTCACCTCCTGTTCGGGGTCGCCGTTGAGTATCCGGGTGTCGGAGTAGGGGTTTTCCAGGCGGTCGCGGTCGAAAAATTCCCGATTCGACGGCGAAAGTTCGTCGTAGTCTTTCCGCAGCCGGCCCAACACCTCTCGAACGCTGTCGATTCCGCGGGGATCGTTCTCCTGCCCGATATCGATAATCGCCTGGTAGATATCCTTAATCTTCATCTCTGACCTCTTCTTTCGGTTTGAGCGGCCGCGCCCCCTGATAATGATAGTAATAACACGCCAGCGCGGCCAGCGGCGCGGTCGAGGATCTCAGGATCGTCGGGAACAGGGCGGCGGTCGCGAAACCCGCCGCGGCCGCTTCCGCCGCTTCTTCATCCGTGAAGCCCCCCTCGGGTCCCACCACCAGCAGGGCGCCGGCGGGGGGGGAAGCGTATTCGTCCAAAACCGCTTTCAGCGTCCGCCGGTTTTCTTTCTCCCACAGCAGCAGCTTGAGCTCGTAGTCCGTCGCCAGGTTGAAAAGTTCCCCCCAGCCGGCCGGGCAGTGAACCCGGGGAACGCGGGCGCGACCGCTCTGGCGGGCCGCGTCGACCGCGATCGATTCCCAGCGCTGCCTCTTCTTCTCGGTCAACCCACCCGGGCGGACCACGCTCCGCCGGGATCTCAAGGGAAAGATCTCGTCCACGCCGATCTCGGCGGCCTGCCGTACCACCCGGTCGAAGGCCCCTCCCTTTATCAACCCCTGGGCCAGCGCCACGTGGGAAGGACGAACAATGTCTTTCTCCTTCACCTCGCCGACTATCGCCTCCACCCGCCGCGGCGAAAGAACCGCTATCACCGCCTCGTATTCGCGGCCGGAGCCGTCGAAACCGACGATCTTTTCGCCCCGGGGAAGACGCAGCACCCGGGTGATGTGCCGGGCCTCCCGGCCGGTAAAAACCAGGCGGCGTCCCTGGACGGAACCCGGCGGCAGGAAGAATCTTCTCATCTCCCCTTTTCCGCGGAAAACAGCTTCTCTTTGAGCCGGCCGATAAACCCCGACGACCGGGGACGGTTGCTGTCGGTGAGGGTCTCTTCCAGGCGGCGCAGCAGCTCGAGCTGCTCGGAGTTCAGGGCGGTGGGCGTCTCCGCCACCACCTCGATATGCTGATCGCCGCGGCCGGTTCCGTTCAGCCGGGGTATTCCCTTTCCCCGGAGACGGAACATCTGCCCGCTCTGGGTGCCCGCGGGGATCTTTAAGCTCTTCCTTCCGTCGAGCGTCGCAACCTCCACCTCGGTCCCCAGGGCGGCGGCGGGAAAACTCACCGGAATCCGGCAGTAGATATCGTCTCCGGAACGCCGAAAAAACTTATGGGGGCGGACCCGGATATAGACCAGAAGATCTCCGCTTCGCCCCCCCCGGGGAGAAGCTTCGCCCTCTCCCCGTTTTCTCAGCACCATTCCCTCTTCCACGCCGGGGGGAACGCGAAGTCGGATTTTTTTCTTCTTTTCCGTCAACCCGCTGCCGCGGCATTGGCCGCAGGGATCGGTGATCACCGTCCCCTCGCCCCGGCAGCGGCGGCAGGCCTGAACCACGCTGAAGAAACCGGCCGCGGCCCGCACCTGACCCCGGCCTCCGCAGTCCGGACAGTTCCGGCGCGGGCTTCCCGGCTCGGAACCGGATCCCCCGCAGCGCGGGCAGGCCTCGCTGCGGACGACCGGAATCGTCTTCTCCACCCCGGTGTAAACCTCGGCCAGGTCCAGTTCCAGCTCGAACTCGAGATCGCGCCCCCGCCGGGCGGAGGGGCGGCGCGGCTGACCGAAATTGAAGATATCCTCAAAAACCCCCCCGCCGAAACCCGCGCCGAAAAACTCCCGGAAAATATCGAAAGGATCGTGAAACCCGAATCCCCGTCCCTTCAAGCCCTCGTAACCGAACTGGTCGTAGGTAGCGCGCTTGGCCGGATCGCTCAGCACCTCATAGGCCTCGGACAGTTCCTTGAACTTCTCCTCGGCGGCCGGGGAACCGGAGCAACGGTCGGGATGGTACTTCAGCGCCAGCTTGCGGTAGGCCTTTTTGATCTCTTCGGCTCCCGCGGAACGGGGGATGCCGAGCAGCTGGTAGTAATCCTTGGATGACATGAAAGAATTCCGGCGTTTACGTCCGGCGAACCGGTCAGGCGTCCCGGGGTTGATCGCCCGGGATCCCGCCGTCAACGGTTTCTTCGGCCGCCGGAGGGCGGGCCACCTTTACCGCTGAAGGCCTCAGCAATCTTCCCTTCAGGGTATATCCCTTCAGTATTTCCTCGACCACGGTATCTTCCGGGACGGATTCGGACTCCACCTGTTCAACCGCTTCGTGGACAAAGGGATCGAATCTTTCGCCGACGGCCCGGATCTCCTCCAGTCCCTGCTTGCGCAGCACCTCTCGGAACTGCCGGGAGATCATCTCGATTCCCTGCCGGTAGGTATCGTCGGACGAGCCGGCGGCGGAAAGGGCGCGGTCGAAATTATCCAGAACCTGGACCAATTCGTAGATCAGGTCCTGAGTAGCGTAGTCGATGTAGTCCCGTTTCTCCTTCTCGAACCTCTTCCGGAGATTTTCCAGGTCCGCCAGCGTGCGCAGATACCTGTCCTTGTATTCGGCCCATTCCCGGCAGCGCTCCACCATCCCCTCGAATTCATCGGCGGGAAGGGAGATCTTCTCTCCCTCGTGAACGGGATCGGCGGCCGGCTTGCGCCCGCGTTTTCTGTCTTTTCGAACATTCATCTTAATACCATCGCATTTTTCCGCGTTTCCGGAAAGGGAGGTCTCATTCCGCGGCCGGGGGAGGAGAAAGCGGGGGCTTTCCAAGATAGATCAGACGGCCGCAGTTCTCGCAGTAAAGAACGCAGTCTTCCTTGTAAAGGTCGTTGTTTACCTGGGCGGTGAGCCTCATATCGCAGCCCTGGCAGACCTGGCTCACCACGGGAACAAGCGCCCGGCCGGGTTTATGGTCCCGGATCCGGCAGTACTTGCCGAACAGTTCCTGGCCGACGCCGGGAATCAGTGTCTGCCTTTCGGACGAAAGCCGCTCGATGCCGGCGTCGATCCGGGCGATCTCCCGGACGGCCTCTTCCTCCCGGGCGCGCAGCTTCTCCCGGTCCCGGGACAGCCTCTCCTCCTCGGCCTTGAGCCCGGCCCGGTTGGCCTCCAGTTCCTCCATCACCTCCAGAGCCGCGTCCTCGATGTTCTCGATATCGGCCTTCAGCCCCCTGATCTCATCGAGGAGCGCCTGATATTCCCGGTTATTCTTGATCTGGAAAAGCTGTTTTTCGTACTTGTCGATCTGGATCCGTTTCTCTTCCGCCTCCAGTTCCCGCTCCTTGATCTGCACCGTCTCTTTCTTGCCCTCTTCCCGGAGGCGGGCCAGGGTCTCCTCCTCGGCCTTGATCTTTTCGTTCAACTCTTCGAGGGAGCGACGGATCCCCGCCTTCTCTTCTTCATGGGCCTTGATCTTAAGGTCCAATTCCTGGAGTTCAAGCAGGGTTTTCAGGTCGTCTCTCATCGGCGCGCCGGGCTGTGGTGATGGGCGATACTGGATTCGAACCAGTGACCCCTTGGTTGTGATCCAAGTGCTCTCCCACTGAGCTAATCGCCCGAAAATATTTAAAAGTTAATATACCGCCGGGATTTTTCGCTGTCAACGCCGGAGGAACCGCCCGGGGGGCCGTTTCCTGTTCACGGGGGAGATTCGGCGGCCAGCGCGGCCAGCCGGCGATAGATCCCGCCCAGCCGCCCGCGCAAGCCGGCGGGGATCGGGACCGGCGGGGAGTCCGGCCCGGCGCCGCGCTCCCGCAGGTAATTCTCCAGAAGATCCTTGTCCAGGCTCTTCTGGGTCCGGCCCGGACGGTAGGTTTCGACCGGCCAGAAACGGGAACAATCCGGGGTGGAGACCTCGTTGATTAGAAGCAGCTTCCGACCGTGAAGCCCGAACTCGAACTTGGTATCGGCCAGAATCACACCCCGGCGGTACCACTCCCGGCGGAGTACCCGATAGATCTCCAGGCTGACCCCGCGCAGACGCGCGGCCGGTTTCGCCCCCAGGAAGGCGGTCAGATCGTTCCAGGAGAGATCCTCATCCGGGCCCGACCGGTTCTTCCGGGAGGGGGTGAAGAGCGGTTCCGGAAGTTCGTCGGCCCGCGCCAGTCCGGGGGGAAGACGAACCTCTCCCACCCGTCCGTCCCTCTGATAGGCGGCCCAGGCCCGGCCGTAAAGATAACCCCGGACCACGCACTCCACCCGGATCGGCTCCACCCGGCGAACGAGGAGGGAGCGCCCTTCCAGGACCGCCCGGAACGGCTTCAGTTCGGAAGGAAACTCTTCCCAGCGGTCGGCGAGAAGGTAGTTGCCGATAATCGCAGCGGAGAGATGGAACCCCCAGCGCGTGAGCTCGGTCAAAGCCCGCCCTTTGCCGGGAATCCCGCCCGGGTAGAGGCGGTCGAAGAGATAGAGCCGGTCGGTCGCCACCACCAGAATATCGGGGCCGGCCCGGAAGACGTCGCGGACCTTGCCTCGGTCGTAGAGCTCGAGACCGGGAAGCTCGGCGTTGATGAGAATTTCAGCTGGGGCCATTGAATTAAACCTAATTCACCAAAAGAAACCAGAGCAGACTGAACAGGCCTACCGCCCAGCAGTAATAGGCGAAGATATGGAGGCGGCCCCGGGCGGCGACCCGGAGGAGGAGTTTGATCGCGAAGAATCCGGTGACGGCCGCCGCCAGGCCGCCGGCGGCAAGCGGCACGGCCTCGGCCCGCGCCAACCCTCCTTCCCGGATGATATCCTTGAGATCCAACAGGGCGGCCCCGGCGATCACCGGGATCGAAAGCAGGAAGGAGAACTCGGCGGCCCGCCGCTGGATGACTCCGGCGTGGTGGCCGGCGCTGATCGTGATCCCGGAACGCGAGATTCCCGGCAGCAGGGCCAGAACCTGGGCCAGCCCCACCGCCGCCCCCCGGCGCCAGGTGAAATCCCGGCCGGAAGGAAGATGGTAACGGGTGGAAAAAAGTATGCAGCCGGTCGCGATCAGCAGCGCCGCCACCAGGGCGGGACGGTTGAAGACCGCCGTCACCGGGCCGTAGAAGAAGACGCCGGCCAGGCCCGCCGGGATCGCGGCCAGGGCCAGGATCAGCAGCAGGCGCAGGTTTTCATCGGTAAAACGCCATCTTCCCCGGCGGTAGGAGATCCGGCCCCGGAAGACCGCCCGCAGCATCTTTAAAAGCCTGAAGCGGAAGACGAAGACCACCGCGACCAGGGTACCGACGTGGACGATGATCTCGAAGCGCAGGTTCTCGGTGGCCAGACCGAGAAGATTCTTGGCCAGCGCCAGATGGCCGGAGCTGGAAAGGGGCAGGAACTCGGTGAGCCCCTGGATGACCCCCAGAACGATCGCTTCCCACAGTTCCATCGCGTCGTCAGCCCTCGATGACGGCGCGGACGCGGCGGAGCGCCTCTTCCAACAGATCGGGAGAGCGCGCTTCCAGGTTGAGCCGCAGCAGGGGTTCGGTATTCGACTGCCGGACGTTGAACCACCAGTCGGGGTAGCGCGCGCTCACCCCGTCAAGAAAGTAGACTTCGCCGTCGGAGAATACCCGGGCCAGCTCCTCGATCTTGGCCTCCTTGTCCTCCACCCGGAAGTTGATCTCGCCGCTGGCGGAATACCGGCGCAGCGGCCGGACCAGTTCCGACAGCGGTTTCTCCTGGGAACTTACCAAATTGAGAACCATCACCAGGGCGATCAGGCCGCTGTCGGCGAAAAAGTTGTCCCGGAAGTAATAATGGCCGGATAGCTCGCCGCCGAAGGCGGCGTCGCGCTCCCGCATCAGCTGCTTGATATAGGAATGGCCCACCCGGGACTCCAGGGGGCGGCCGCCGCGGGACCGGATCTCTTCGGCCACCGCCATACTGGAGCGGAGATCATAGACCACCGTGGAGCCGGGCCAGGTGTCGAGAACTTCCCGGGCGATCAGGGCGGCGGTAAGGTCGTTGCTGATCGTCCGCCCGTTCTCGTCGACGAAAGCGACCCGGTCGCCGTCGCCGTCGAAGGCCACCCCGAAGTCGGCCTTGACCTCCTTGACCCGGGCCTGGAGATCGGCCAGGTTCGCCTCCTTGAGGGGATCGGCCTCGTGGTTGGGAAAGCTGCCGTCAAGTTCAAAATAAAGAGGTTCGAGCCGGCAGGGCAGTTCCTTGAAAAGGAGGGGAAGGTATTTGCCGGCCATACCGTTTCCGGCGTCGGCCACCACCGTGAGCGGTCTGATATACTGGGCGAAACCGAGCACGTGCCTGACGTAATCGGCGGAAAAGTCCTTCTCCGTCACCCGCCCGGAGCTTTCGGCCCGCACGATCTCCCCCCGTTTGAAGATAAGCTCGATCTCTTCGATTCCGGTTTCATAACTCAAGGGGATGGCGGCTTCGCGGCAGAGCTTGAAGCCGTTGTATTCCGGGGGGTTGTGGGAGGCGGTCACTTGGAGGGCGCCGGCAAAACCTCCGAAACCATCGGCAAAGTAAACGGCCGGAGTCGAGGCGAGGCCGATATCGGTCACGTCCACGCCGGCTTCCGCCAGCCCCCGAACCGCCGCGGCGGCGATCTCCGGGGAATGAGTCCGCATATCCCTGCCCACCACCACGTTCTCGGGCTTGAGATAAGCGGCGACCGCGTTCCCGATTCGGTAGGCGATATCCGCGTTGAATTCCTCGGGGACCACCCCCCTGATATCATACGCCTTGAATATTCCCATTAAGTTTCCTCCATCCTAATTTAGTTCCGGAAGGGAACCCTGATTAGCATAAAATTTTTCGGGAAGAATAATTTTATTAATAGTGGATCAGGGAGTGCAGGGAGCGACCGGCCAGCTTCTCCCGGCCCTTCAAGAAATCCAGCTCGACCAGAACCGAAATCCCGGCCAGCTCCGCCCCGGAGGATTCGACCAGCTTGACCGCGGCCGCCAGCGTCCCCCCGGTGGCCAGCAGATCGTCCACAACCAGAACCCGCGCCCCGGGGCGGATGGAATCCTCGTGAACCTCGATGGTGTCCTCGCCGTACTCGAGCTGGAAAGACAGGGAACGGGTCTTGTGGGGTAGTTTGCCCGCCTTTCTGATCATCACCACCCCGCTGCCGAGACGGTAGGCCGCGGCCGCTCCCAGCACAAAGCCCCGGGCTTCAACGCAGGCGACCAGGTCGGGCGGGGACTGCGTGAACGGCTCCGAAAGCGAGTCGACCGCCGCCCGGAAAAGCCCCGGGTCTTCCAGAACGGGAGTGATATCCTTGAAGATAATACCCGGCTTGGGAAAATCCGGGATGTCGCGGATGGCCCGCCTGACGTCTTCGATACCCCTGTTCATCTCCTCCTCCTTTATTTCTGAGACACCATACTAGTAATCTCCGAACTCCATATTCTGCTCCCGGATGACTTCGCGAAGATTGGCGATGGCCTTGTTCACGATCTGCCGGACCCTCTCCCGGCTGATCTTGAATTTCTTGCCGATCTCTTCCAGGGTCTGCCCCTCCCCCTTGACCAGCCCGAAACGCATCTCCATAATCTCCCGCTCCCGCGGGCTCAAATGCTTCATCAGATCGGACATATCGCTTTTGAGATTGCCGGAGATCATCTCGTCGAGAGGGCTGGTGACGGTGGCGTTGGGCACGACGTCGCTCAACTCGCTGTCGCCCTCGGCGTCGATCTTGGCGTCGAGCGAGGCCGGGGAGCGCGAGAGTTCCAGGAAGTAGTCGATCTCGGCGTAGGTCAGCCCCAGTTCCCGGGAGATCTCGTCTCGGGAGGGGGGGCGCCCCAGTTTCTGCCGGAGTCTTTCGACGTTCTTGTGAAAGGCCGATACCTTCTCCAGCATATAAACGGGGATCCGGATAATCTTGCCCTGGTTGGCCAGGGCGCGGAGAATCGCCTGGCGGATCCACCAGGCGGCGTAGGTGCTGAACTTGCACTTCCGGGAGAGATCGTACCGGTCGACGGCTTTTATCAGGCCGAGGTTTCCCTCCTCGATCAGGTCCAGCAGCGGCAAACCCAGGTTTTCGTACCGCCGGGCCATTTTGACCACCAGGCGCAGGTTCGCCTTGATCAGCTGCTTGCGGGCCTCCTCGTCGCCTTTCGCCACCCGCTTGGCCAGTTCGATCTCCTCCGGCCTGGTCAGCAGATCGATCTCGCCGATCTCCCGGAGATAGATCCGGATCGGCTGAGCTTGAGCAGATTTGACCATTGATCTCTTTTCGGCGGCCCGGAAATCGGCCGGTCGCTATGACGATTCTTCCCTCAACACCGCCTGGGCGGCGGCCAGGCGGGCGATCGGGACCCGGAAGGGCGAACAGGAGACGTAATCCATCCCGACCCGGTGACAGAACTCCACCGAGGACGCCTCGCCGCCGTGCTCGCCGCAGATCCCCACCTTCAACTCGGGGCGGCGTCCCCGTCCCCGCTTGATGGCGATCTCCACCAGTTCGCCTATCCCCTCCCGGTCGAGAACCTGGAAGGGATCGTCCCTGAGCATCCCCCGCTTCAGGTATTCCGGCATAAATCCCCCGATATCGTCGCGGGAAAAGCCGAACCCCATCTGGGTGAGGTCGTTGGTGCCGAAGGAGAAGAACTCGGCCTCTTCGGCGATCCGGGCGGCGGTGAGCGCCGCCCGGGGGATCTCGATCATAGTCCCGTAGAGATATTCGATCCGGTCGATCTTGAACTTTTCCAGGACCTCCCGGTAAACCTTCTCCACCAGCTTCTTCTGATCGGCAAGCTCCTCGACCAGCCCCACCACCGGGATCATAATCTCCGGGAGAGCCTTCTTCCCATCCTTCTCCAGCTCGGCGCAGGCTTCAAAGATCGCCCGGACCTGGGTTTCGGTGATCTCGGGATAGGTGACCCCCAGGCGGACCCCGCGGTGGCCCATCATCGGGTTGGACTCCTTCAGATTCTGGGTGCGGCGCTCGAATTCATCAAGATCGATCTTCAGGGCCTTGGCCAGCCGCTTCTTCTCCTCAGCTGATTGCGGAACGAATTCGTGGAGCGGGGGATCGATCATCCGGATGGTGACCGGGCGGCCGCCCATCGCCTCCAGGGTCGCCTTCAGGTCTTTCTTGACGTAGGGGAAGAGTTCGTCCAGCGCCGCCCGCCTCTCCTCGACCGTCGAAGAAACGATCATCTTGCGCAGACGAAAGAGCGGTTCCTCCGACCCCTTGCCGTAGAACATATGCTCGATCCGGAGCAGGCCGATGCCCTGGGCGCCGAACTCGATGGCCTTGCGGGCGTCGTCGGGGGTGTCGGCGTTGGCCCGGACCTTGAGACGCCGGAAGGAGTCCACGATCCCCATAAAATCCAGAAAGCGCGGGTTCTCGGTCGAATCGACCATCGGCAGAACCCCTTCGTAAACGTTGCCTCGGGTTCCGTTAAGCGTGATCTCGTCTCCTTCGGCCAGGGTCTTGCCGCCGACCTTGAGGATCTTCTTCGCCGCGTTGATCTCCAGGGCGGCGCAGCCGACGATGCAGCACTTTCCCCATCCCCGGGCCACCAGGGCGGCGTGGCTGGTCATACCGCCGCGGGCGGTGAGAATCCCCACCGCGGCCCGCATTCCCTCGACGTCCTCGGGGTTGGTCTCCTCGCGGACCAGGATCACCCGGCGCCCCTGCCCGGTCAGCTCCACCGCCCGCTCGGCGGTGAAGACGATGCCGCCGGAAGCGCCGCCGGGGCCGGCCGGCAACCCGTGGGCCAGCGGTTCGGTCTCCTCCTCGACCTTGGGATCGACGATGGGGTGAAGAAGCTCGTCAAGCTGGGAAGCCGTCAACCGCATCACCGCGTCCTTGGCTTCGATCAGGTCCTCCTCGAGCATATCCATGGCCATATTCAGGGCCGCCGGCCCGTTGCGCTTGCCGGTCCGGGTCTGAAGCATCCAGAGTTTTCCTTCCTGGATGGTAAACTCGATGTCCTGCATATCCCGGTAATGTTCTTCCAGCTTGTTTCTGATCTCGACCAGTTCCCGGTAGGCCTCCGGCATCTCGTCTTCCAGGGTACTCAATTCCTGATTGTGTTCGCTGCGGGAAGAGCGGTTGAGCGGATGGGGAGTGCGGATTCCGGCCACCACGTCTTCCCCCTGGGCGTTCTCCAGCCACTCGCCGTAAAACTGGTTCTCGCCGGTGGCGGGGTTCCGGGTGAACGCCACGCCGGTGGCCGAGGAACGGCCCATATTCCCGAAAACCATGGCCTGGACGTTAACCGCCGTCCCCCACTCTTCGGGGATACCCTCGATCCGGCGGTAGGAGACCGCCCGCTTGCCCATCCAGGAAGAGAAGACCGCCCCGATCGCCCCCCACAGCTGTTCTTTCGCGTCATCGGGGAAGGGGCGCCCGAGAACCTCGGCGACCTTGTCCCGGAATCGATCGCAGAGTTCCTTGAGATCCTCCTCACCGATCTCGGAGTCGGAGCGCAATCCCTTGTCCTTTTTTAGCTTGTCCATCATCTTCTCAAGCTGAACCCGAACCCCTTTCCCTTCCTCTGGTGAAATCCCCCCGCCCTTCTCCATCACCACGTCGGAATACATCATAATCAGGCGACGGTAAGCGTCGTAAACAAAACGGGGATTGGAGGTCTTCTTGATCATTCCCGGTATGGTTTTAGAACAGAGTCCGGCATTGAGGACCGTCTCCATCATCCCCGGCATCGAGGCCCGGGCGCCGGAACGGACCGAAAAAAGAAGGGGATTTTCGGGATCGCCGAACCGGGAGCCCATAATCTCTTCCACGGAACGAATGGCCCCCTCCACCTGTTCGACCAGTTCGGGCGGATATTTCCGGCCGTGCCGATAGTAGTAGGTGCAGACCTCGGTAGAGATGGTGAATCCGGGGGGAACCGGAATACCGAGGAGACACATCTCGGCGAGATTGGCCCCTTTTCCCCCCAGCAAATCCCGGTCCCGGGCACCCCCGTCGGCTTTGCCGCCGCCAAAACTGTAGACGTATTTACTCATAGTTTTCCCCTTTTCGACTGTTTTTAGACGTTTTTGTTCCGGATATTTTTTCCCGAAGCTGAAATTACCGTTCTCCAAACTATCCCAACCGTCGGCCGAGGGCAAACTATTTTCCCGGCCGCGGGCCGGTCAGAGCAGGTGCTCGCCCCGGTTGAATTGAAGTTGGGACAGGTCGGCCAGGCGCTCGGAGAAGAGACGGTTGATCGCCGCCAGCAGGGCCATCCGGTTGCGGCGAACCGCGGGATCGGCCACGTTCACCATCACTTCGGCGAAGAAGCGGGAGAGCGGACGGGAGAAAGAGCGGGCGTAGAACTCGACCGCTTTCCGATAGGAACGGCGGGAGAGCAGCCGGTCAAGCTCGGGAGCGGCGGCGCGCCAAGCGGAATACAACTCCTTTTCCGCCGCCTCTTCCAGCAGATTCTTTTCCGCTTCCGGCCCGGCGGGCGGCTCCTGCCCCCGGATGATGTTGTGGGTCCGCTCCACCACCGTCGTCGCCGCCCGCAGCACCCGGCTTCCCTCCATCTTTTGCAGCAGGCGGGCGCGGACGGCCAAATCGAGGAGATCGTCGCCGGGGGCGGAGAATACCGCCTGGATGACGTAGCTCCTGATCCCCTCCCCCTCCAAATAGCTCCGCAGGCGGGTGAGTATGAAATCGAGAATTTCCTCCCGGAGGCGGGCGCGGTCGGCGGAAGGAGAAAAGTTCCGCGCGGCTTCTTCCAGCAGCGGCTCGAGGGGAAAGGAGAGCGAGCGGCCGAGGATAATCTTGACCACGCCGAGCGCCTGGCGCCGCAACCCGTAGGGATCGACCGATCCCGATGGTTTCAGGCCCGCTCCCAGGAACCCGGCCAGGGTGTCGATCTTGTCGGCCAGGGAGAGAGCCAGCCCGGCTCCGGTCCGCGGCAGGTCATCCCCCAGACCGCGGGGCAGGTACTGCTCGTAAAGCGCCCGAGCCACCTCCTCGTCCTCGCCCCCCCGCCGGGCGTACTCCCTCCCCATCACCCCCTGCAGTTCGGTGAATTCGGCCACCATCGCGGTGGTGAGGTCGGACTTGCTCAAGAAAGCCGCCCGGGAGGTACGCTCCAACCCGCCGGGGGAGAGTTCCAGGAGCCGCCCCGCCTTCGGAACGAGCTTCTCCAGCCGCTTGACTTTCTCCAGGTAATCGCCGAGCTTCTCGTGAAATACGATCCCGGCCAGGCGGGGACGGCGGTCGGAAAGCGAAACGGCCAGATCCTCCTTCCAGAAGAACTCGGCGTCGGCGAGACGCGCCTTGAGAACCCGTTCGTTGCCCCGGCGGATCGGAGTCGGCGCGGCGAACGGGCCGTTGGCCACGATCAGAAACCACGGCCGGAGCCGGCCGTCTTCGCCTCGAACCGGAAAATAGCGCTGGTGGGACTTCATCACCGTCACGGTGACCTCGTCGGGAAGGCGGAGAAAGCGGGGATCAAACCCCCCCCGGATCACGCGGGGGTACTCGACCAGCCCGGAAACCTCTTCCGCCAGTTCCCGGTCGAGACCGGGCAGAACGGCTTCTCCGCCCTGCTTCCGGCGGCGGCGGGCTATCCCCGACCGGATCAGCCGGGACCGTTCGGCGGGATCGACGATGACGAATTTTTCCTGGAGAAGCTTGCGGTAAGCCGAAGGGTTCGCGGAGGAAAGCTTCCAGGGGCCGGGGGCGAAGAAACGGTGCCCGCGCGTTTTCCTCCCCGACTTCACCCCCGCCGCGGTCACGTCCAGCACCCGGTCTCCCAGGAGACAGACCAGCCAGCGAATCGGTCGGGCGAAACGGAAACGGTCGCCCGGCTGCCAGCGCATCGACTTGGGAAAGTTCAAGGATTCCAGAACCGCGGGAAGCGCGGCGGCGATCTCCCGGCCCATATCCCGGCGGACGTCCAGCTTCAGATACTTCCGGCCTTTCTTCTCGCCGACCGTGAGCTCGGAAGCGGCCGCGCCCCGCGAACGGGCGAAGCCGATCGCGGCCCGGTTCCAACCCCCCTTGTCATCGCGGGCCCGGTCGAGGGGAGGTCCCCAGACGACCGCGGTCCGGTAAGGCTCGACTTTCCTGACGGCGAGAACCAGTCGCCGGGGAGTGCCCCAGGTATCGATCCCGTCCGCCGGTCCCCAGGCGGAGGCGGCGGCGCGGAGCTGTTCGAGAGCGGGCCCGACATAGGAGGCCGGAAGTTCCTCCGTTCCAATCTCGATCAGGAGATCCAGAGCGGCGGCCTTTTTTTCTCCGGTTTTTCGTTTACTCATTCGCTTGATTTGACAACCGATTTTCGTTGTCGGTTACTATCTGATCGGATCGAACAGGCGGGGTGGAACGTGGCGGCGGCCCTGTCTTTTTCCCGTCCTCCTCCCCTTCCTTTCCCCGTTCCCCGGCTTGAAGGTAGGCGGTAGCGCAGCCCTTGGCCAGGGCCCGGATCCGGCCGATATAGTTGGCCCGTTCGCTGACGCTGATCGCCCCCCGGGAATCCAGGATATTGAAGGCGTGAGACGCCTTCAGGACGAAGTCGTAAGCCGGGAAACAGAGGTCCCGCTCCAGGAGGGAGAGGCACTCGCGCTCGCTCCGATCGAAAAAATCCCGCCAGAGGTCGAGATCGGCCTCCTCGAAACTGTAACGGGAAAACTCGAACTCGTGCCGCCGGCGGATAGTCCCGTAATCTACGCCGGGAGCCCAGGCGAGCCGGAAAACGTTCTCCTCGCCCTGCAGGAACATCGCGATCCGCTCCAGCCCGTAAGTCAGCTCGACGGCGACCGGGTCCAGTTCGAGCCCTCCCATCTGCTGAAAGTAGGTGAACTGGGTGATCTCCAGCCCATCGCACCAGACCTCCCAACCCAGGCCCGAAGCGCCCAGGGTGGGGGATTCCCAGTCGTCTTCCACGAACCGGATGTCGTGGCGGCGGGGATCGATCCCGAGCCGGAAGAGGCTCTGGAGGTAAATATCCTGGATCTTCTCCGGAGCGGGCTTGATAATGACCTGACACTGGTTGTGCTGATAAAGACGGTTGGGATTCTCTCCGTAACGGCCGTCGGAAGGACGGCGGGAGGGCTGGATATAGACCACCGACCAGGGTTGCCCGCCCAGAACCCCGAAAAAGGTGGCGGGGGCGAAAGTGCCCGCTCCGACCTCGCTGTCGTAAGGCTGGAGCAGAAGACAGCCGCGGCGGCGCCAGAACTCGTTCAGAGTTGTAATCAACGTTTGAAAATTCATTTCCCCCCCCGTCCTCGACCTCCCTCGACTTCCTTAACCTGCTGCAGAAATGAGAGCGATCTTATCTTTTTGCCGACATTGATGTCAACCAGAAGCCGGCAAAGCCGGTCCAGGATCTTTTCCTGGGAGGCGGACATGGCCGGTCTCGAGGTCTTCCGGCCGCCTTCCAGGATATGGTTGACCAGGGCCCGCACCCCCTCCTGGATAAAAATCGCGCCCGCCCGGCCCGAGCGGCAACGGGAACAGATCCAGGAACGCGAGACGGGCGAGAAATACAGGCGGTCGGAAGTATCCCCCTGGCACTCTCCGCAGACGGCCAGCGGCGGAAAGACACCGAGAACCTTGAGGAAATCGATCTCGAAACGGATCCGCGCCGGGGTGATCCGGCCGAGCCCGGAAGCGTCCCCGAGCTCCCGATCGAAGATTTCGAACAGGTCGCGGCCGGCCTCCGATCCGAAGCCGACGGCCAGCAGCAGTTCGGCCAAATAATAGAAGTAGGCCGCCGTCTCCAGCGTCGCGCCCGGGGCGGAAGCGAATCGGGTAACGTCGAACTGGCTGAGCAGGTGAAGGTCGCTGCGGCGGCTGGGGTAGAATATGATCCGTCCCCGGTTGAAGAGTTCCAGGCGGCCCCGCAATCTGCTTTCGGGACGCCGGGCGCCTTTGGCGATGGTTTTCAGGCAGCCCCATTCGGGAGTGATAAAATCGATCAGCCAGCTGCTCTCGCTGAATTCCCGGCGGCGGAGAACAATGGCGTCGGCTCGGGAGGGTTCCATCGCGTTACCGGTAGAAGAGCCGATAGAGAAGAAAGGTCAGGGCGATTCCCCAGGCGGCGCCGG
This sequence comes from PVC group bacterium, assembly GCA_003551625.1. Taxonomy (GTDB): domain Bacteria; phylum Auribacterota; class Erginobacteria; order Erginobacterales; family PUNC01; genus PUNC01. Next base: position 43,019 of record PUNC01000011.1, read on the forward strand.
AGATGACTTCGTAGAAGCTGTGGATCCGGCTGGCGATCCGGCTCTGGGCGACCAGGAAGGCCAGGAAGAATACCAGCGCCGCCACCAGCAGCGGAACGCCGGGAAGGAGGGCGACCAGGGTGAAAACCCCGAAGGCGACGGCGGAATGAACGCTCGGCATCCCTCCCCTCATCGGACTTCCGCGATGAAACAGGATCTTCACCATCACCGTCAATATGGCCACCACCGCCAGGCAGACGAAGGCGACGTGCCAGGTGGATTGCCTGATCCGCTGCAGCCCCAGCTCCAGAGGGAAAACCAGGTATTTCCAGAAGACCAGGTATCCGACCGCGACGGCGTAAAGCGCGGAGACGAAGACCGCCCCCGCGCCGACATCCTTGATCACCTTGACCAGGGGATGGTAGCTATCCTTGACCATATCCATGGACAGTTCCAGAGCGGTATTGATCATCTCCGAGAAGAGAACCAGCGCCATCGCCGAAAGGAGGAAGAGCAGGTCGACGGGCTCGATCCGGATCAGAACGCTTAAGATCAGGATCAGGGCGGCGGCCAGGAAATGGAAGCGCATATTGCGCTGGCTTTTTAGAACGAAGATCAGCCCGGCGACGGCGGCGTTGAAACTGTCGATCACTTTATGAGGGACCATCCCCGCTTCTCCTTCCATCGGCCGGCCAGGGCCCGCTGCCTCTGCTCCATCGCGCGGCGGGACTCGACTCCGTCATCCCTCCACCCTAGAAGGTGCAGAAGCCCGTGAATGAGGCAGACCAGCAACTCCCCGCCCACGCTTCCCTCCCAACTCTCCGCCTGGCGGGCGACCGTTTCGGTGGAGACTACGACATCCCCGAGCGGGGGGAGACCGGAAGGCGCGGGAAGAGAAGGCTGAGGAAAGGCCATCACGTCGGTCGGCCCCGTCCGGCCGAACCAGCGCCGGTTGAGCCCGGAGATCTCCCCGTCCTCGACCAGAACGATGCTGATCTCGGCCGGCGGGGCGCCTTCCCGCTCCAGGACCCACCGCGCCAGGCGGGCGACCGCCGACCGGCGGATGGTGACAATCCGCTGACGATCGGCGATCCGGACCCGGCTCTCAACCTTTTCTTTCTTCTCCCCCACTTCTTCCTTCCGGCTCCCCCGCGGCCGGATACTTCACCCGGGAATGAAAACGCGCGGAAAGCACCCGGATCAGGGTGTCGGTTATCTTTTTCAGGTCGATGAAGGTAAGGTCGCTGCGGTCGAGCTGCGAGTCCAGGTAACGCTCCCGGACCAATTTTTTCACCAGGTTCTCCAGCCGGGAAGTCGTGGGCCGCTCCAGGGAGGCCGATGCGGCCTCGGCGGCGTCGGCCAGCATCACGATGGCCGCCTCCCGGGTCTGGGGACGGGGGCCGGGATAGCGAAAGTTGTTCTCCTCGATCTCGAATCTCATCTGTCGGCTGCGCTCGGCGCGGTCGTAAAAATAAGCGATCAGGCTGGTCCCGTGGTGCTGCTGGATGATATCCACGATCCGGCGGTCGAGTCGGTGACGGCGGGCGAGATCGACGCCCTCCTTCACGTGGGCGATCAGGATCAAGGCGCTCATGGAGGGAATCAGGCGATCGTGGCGGCTGACCCCTCCCCCCTCGTTCTCGGAAAAATAGTCGGGCTTGACGATCTTTCCCACGTCGTGGAAATAAGCCCCTACCCGGGCCAGCAGCGGATTGGCGCCCACCGCCGCCGCCGCCCGCTCGGCCAGCGCGCCGACGATCAGGCTGTGATGATAGGTTCCCGGCGCGCGCAACATCAACTCCTGAAGCAGAGGGTGATTGAGGTCGGAAAGCTCCAGCAGGCCGATATCGGAGAAGACCCGGAAACCGCTCTCAAAGAGGCTCAAGGCGATCAGGGCGACGAAGACCGCTCCCGCGCTTCCGGCCACCGCGCCCAGACTCTGCTTCAGGACGACCGATCCGGAGAGGCCGTCGACCAGACCCATCCCGGCCACCACCGCCAGGCTGCAGACGGCCACCACCGTGCCGGCCCGGAAGAGCTCGATCCGGCGGCGGGCGCCGAAAATGGCGAAGATCCCGGCCATCCCCCCCACCACCCCCACCAGCAGAAAACCGAGATCGCGGTTGAGCATAAAAGCGCTTAAAAAGGCCAGGATCGGCGTCAGGAAGACGGCCGGGCGCAGGCCGAGCAGCAGGCAGATCAGGATCGCCCCGGCAGCGACGGGAGAGAGGTGACGGAAGTATTCGGCGACCCGGGGGGAGAGGTTCCAGGAAAGGTACATCAGCCCCCAGGAAAGTCCCAGCACCAGAAAGATGATGAACGCCAGGAGAAGCAGGCTGGTGTTGGAGCGGAAGATGGCGGGCTGGTAGATTTTGAGAAAGAAAGCCGCGATGCCGTAAAGGAACCCGACCACGATCGCCGTTCCGACCGCCTGCTGGACGATCGAGATCGGGGGACGTTCCCGGAAGAGCCGTTCCTGGTAGGCCCGGAGCTTGACCAGTTCCTGAAACCCGATCACCTCCCCCTGTTCCACCAGACGCTCGCCCCGTCCGGCCGAGATCACGACCGGTTCGACCCCCCGGCGGGCCGCCTCCCTCAACTCCCGGGTCCGGACCGGGTTGGAAGAAAGATTGGGCCGGAAGGCATCCTCCAGACGGGAAGATATCGCCGCGGCGGCGGCCGGCGGCAGGGAGAGCGCCTCCCCGAAGCGCCGGGAGAACTCGCCGGCCGCTCCGGAAGGGCTAAAGACCTCCGCCAGCTGTCGGCGATGCAGGGAACGGTCGGATGGGGTAGCCACCTTGACATACCTTCTCCCTTCATTGAGCAGAGTGTCGCGTACTTCGGGCGCCATAATACCGCTTTCGTGGATATCCCGGGCCAGGCCGAGTGCCAGCTCCCTCAAGAGAACCGACGGCGGGAATTCCGGGGAGGACTGCGCCGACCGCAGCGGGCGGACGAGCAACGATTCCAGCAGCCGCTCCGCGGCGGCGGGACCTCCCAGCGGACGCACCAGAAGCGCCCAGGGGTTGCGGGTCCCCTCCGGCCTGAAACCGCCGAGGTTATAGACCGGCGGCTGACGGGCGACCGCGGCCTGGGCGGCCTCTTCGGTCCGGCCCCAGTCGGGATAGGTGAAATCGACGGTGGCGACGATGTCCCGGCCGGCCGGCTGACCCTCCACCTCCTGAAGCCGAAACGGGATCCCCCTCCAGCTGAGAAGAAAGACCGTGACTCCGGTCAGAAAGAACGCCAGCAGTCCCCGGGAGATAACGCTGGTCTCCAGCCAATTCCGGATCAGCCCGGGAGCGCTCATTCTCCCCCTCTTGGCCGCCGACGGACGAACGGGAAACGCTCGGTTGTTTTTTCGCAGCTTTCTCATCCGTGACGGCGATCGGGGCCGCGGGCGTGCTCGTAAGCCTGAACTATCTTCTGCACCAGTCCGTGCCGGACGACGTCTTCCCGGGTGAAATAGACGAACTCGATCTCCTCGATCGGCTTTAAAACGCTCTGCACCTGGACCAGCCCGGAGAAGGTCGAAGGCGGCAGATCGATCTGGGTGATATCGCCGGTGACCACCGTCTTGGAGCCAAAGCCCAGCCGGGTGAGAAACATCTTCATCTGTTCCGGCGTGGCGTTCTGGCCCTCGTCCAGAATAATAAACGAGTTGTTGAGCGTCCGGCCGCGCATATAGGCCAGGGGAGCGACCTCGATCACCCCCGCCTCCTCGTATCTGCGCAGCCGCTCGGTGTCGATCATATCGTACAGAGCGTCATATAACGGGCGAAGATAGGGCAGGATCTTTGCGGTCAGATCCCCGGGAAGATATCCCAGCTTCTCGCCGGCCTCGCGGGCGGGCCGCACCAGGATGATTCTCCTCACCTCCCCCTTCAGCAGGGCCGAGACCGCCATCGCCATCGCCAGGTAGGTCTTGCCGGTCCCGGCCGGCCCGATCGCGATCACGAGATCGCGCCGGCGGATCGCGTCCACGTACCGCTTCTGGTTGCGGGTCTGGGGGCGGATCGGAGGGCGGGGCTCCGCTACCTTGATGCGGTCTCCGTATATCTCGTCGACCGTCTCCTCCTCCGCCCGGGAAGAGAGGTCGAGGATCCGCTTGAACTCGTCGGCGTTGAGAACACCGCCGGAGCCGACGATCCGGGACAATTCCCCGATCAGCTTCCGGGCCGCGGCCACCCCGGCGGCGGGGCCGGTAAGCTTAATGAAGTTGTCCCGGGCCACCGCCCGGACGGAAAAGGCGCGGGAGAGCAGCGCGAGGTTCTCCTCCCGGTTCCCGAAGACGGCGCGGGCCAGATGCGGGGAATCGAAGTTCAGGGTGATCTTTTCCATGAAACGGATAAAAGCCGGCCGGTGGCCGCCATCCGGTTCAGTCGCGGGGGATGATGAAGGTCTGACCGGGGTAGATCAGGTCCGGGTTCTTGATCCGGTGCCGGTTGGCCTTGTAGATCAACGGCCACTGCAGGGGATTGCCGTAGATATGGTCGTAACCGGCGATGAACCACAGAGATTCTCCCTTGACCACGGTGTGGGTGTCTGGCCTTTCCCGGCTGACCTCGAGGTCGATTCTTTCCAGGGGGGGATCCGGAATCGCGGGCGGGTCCAGAATGGCCGCGATCTCGTCGACCTCGCCCACGGCGATCGCCTCTTCCGGCTCCAGCCTCTCCCGGGGACCACCTACAATGTATCCACGGTTACCCCACAGCTCCTGGTCGGTCCAGTAGTTCCGGCTCCAGCCGGGCCAATCCGGAATCACATCGGTGAGGAAATCGTCGGGGCGGCCGAAAGCGCCCAGGCTTCCGGCCTCGGCGGACGGAATAGTGGCCCCGGCGGTAAAGCAGAACATCCCCGCCGGAATCGCAACGACGCCCGCGAGAAGGACAATCAAACCGATCTTTCTCGATCTTCGGATCATATCTAACCACCCATCATAACGCGTAAATAAGTTGCACCGGATCGCGGATTATGTCAAGAGCAATTAACGACGGTAAATCGTGACCGGCAAATCGTTATTTCGCAAAATCCTTGGCCCGGTTCTCTTGGTTTCGCAAACTATCGGCGCGGTATCTGGCCGAAACGGGGCTTGAGAAGACGATACACCTCGTCCAGCGACTGGGAGACGACGCGGGCGCCGCCGAAAACCGGCATAAAACTGGTGTCGCCGTTCCAGCGGGGCACGACGTGAACGTGGAGATGATCGACCACGCCGGCGCCCGCCGGACGACCCAGGTTGAAGCCGACGTTGAAACCGTCGGGCTTCATCTCGGCCTTGAGCACGGAGACGCTTTTCTGCGCCAGCGCCAGCAGCTCGCGGATCTCTTCTTCGGAAAGATCCTCCAGTTCGGCGATATGCCGGCGAGGAGCCACCATCAAGTGCCCCCCCGTGTAAGGGTAAGCGTTCAGCAGCACAAAGGCCCTTTCCCCCCGGAAGAGGACACCGGCCCGGGCCGGGTTCCGGGCGCGGACTTTGGAGCAGAAGAGACAGCCGCCTTTCTTCTTCGAAGTTATGTATTCGGACCGCCAGGGCGCCCAGAGAAATTTCGCCCTCCCGGCCGGGAATTTTTCTTCCGCCATAATACCGGTCTCCCTTGCTTACGAAATTCAAGAAAACAACGCCAACCTGACGCCGAGCGCGAACAAAAAAACCGCGATCACCAACCGAAACCTTTTTTGGGGTATCTTCCCCACGAGAACTTTCGCGGCCCGCGCTCCCAGAAGCGATACCGGGACGAAAAGGAGCAACCCCCACCAGAGGCGCCCCGAAAGCGTCGCGCCGCCGGCCAGGTAAGTGATGACGCGGGTGGTATCGACCAGCAAACCGATCAGGCCGGCGGTCGCGATATACCTGGCCTTGGGCAGGTCATAAGCGGAAAGGAACAGGCTCCGAATCGCGCCGCCGATTCCGAAGATCCCGGCAAAGAACCCGGAAAGCGCTCCTCCCGATAAAGCCGACAGTCTTCCGGAGGGTATCCTGAACCCGCTTTGAACCGTCACAAAGAGCGCGTAAGCACAAAGAAACGCACCTAAGAGTCTCAAGAGAATCGTTTCGCCCGACCCCAGGGAAATAAATGCCCCCAGATGACTGGTCGCGAAACCGGTCACTCCGAAAAGCGCAAACAACCGGATATCGATCCCGCCGTGAAAGAGCGAAATCTTCCATAAGTTCCCGAACCAGTGGATAATCGAAACGAATAAAATCGCTTCCACCGGCGGGAAAAAACCCGCCAGCACCGGGATCATAATCGTCGACGTGCCGAAACCCGACATCGTTCCGACTGCGGCGGCCACAAAAGTCAAAAACACGATGTAGATGATTTCCACTTTTGCTGCCGGAACGATCGGATAAATCTTCCTTGTAAAGCCCGGGAACTCTATCGAGTCCGCTCAGTTTTCAACCAAGCGGGTGAAGGGAATCGAACCCTCGTCGTAGGCTTGGGAAGCCTCTGCTCTACCATTGAGCTACACCCGCACTGTAACCGGTGAAGATTTTTCCGCACCCAGGCTTGGACCCGACCCTCCGGGCCGGGATCCGCGCGGATCATAAGACTTATCTTCACTTACGTTCGATAAGTCTTTGAGCCGCGGGAGAAGCCTCTGCTCTACCATTGAGCTACACCCGCGGTTTTCGGTTAACGTTGATCGGTTGCGTCACGTTACGGACCGGCACTTTCTCCGTTGGACGTTAGACAATTCGAGCCGCGCAACCCTTCTTCCTTCCACGATTTTTAAAAAGCCGTCAGCTTTTGAAATTCGCTGAATCGTGTCTCAATATCATCTTCGCTCAAACCGGTCAAGCGGTTCAGGCTGAAATCGGAGACGGCGAAAGAGGCCATAACGCTGCCGTAAACGACCGCCCGGCGAAAGTTTTCGGCCGAAAGTTCTCCTTGGCGGGCCAGGAAACCGATGAAACCGCCGGCGAAAGCGTCGCCGGCCCCGGTGGGATCGACCACTTCTTCGATCGGCAGTGCCGGAAGGGCGAAGATGTCATCGGCGGCATAGAGGATCGCCCCGTGCTCTCCCTTCTTGATCAGGACTCTCGGCGGACCGGCGTCCAGGAGAACCCGGGCGGCGGCCGGCAGCCCCTTCCGGCCGGAAAGCTGCCGGGCTTCGCCGTCGTTGATCAGCAACAGCCCTAATCGTTTGACCACCTCGAGCAACCGGTCCCGCTTGAGATCGATCCAGAGGTTCATCGTATCCCCGGCGACCAGTTTAGGGCCCCGCACCTGGTCGAGAACGTTGAGCTGAAGCTCCGGATCGATGTTGGCCAGAAAGACGAATTCGCTGTCGCGGTGGGACGGCGGTATCCGGGGCCGGAAATCCTCGAAAACATTCAAGGCCGTGAACTCGGTCGTGGCCTGGTTGAGATCATTCTCGTAGCTGCCTCCCCAGCGGAAAGTCTTTCCGGGACGGGTCTCCAGGCCCTCGAGATCGACCTTCCTCGCCTGGAAGATCTCAATCGCGGAAACGGGGTAATCCTCGCCCACCACGCCGACCAGGCGGACCGGGGCGAAATAGCTGCAGGCCACGGAAAAGTAGGCCGCGGATCCTCCCAAAACTTCTTCCCGCCGCCCGGACGGAGTTTGAACCGTATCCAGGGCCACGGAACCTACCACCAATACGCTCATTTCGGACATTCCTTCCTTTCTTCTTTTTTTCTCCCTTTCAACTGTCCCGCAACGGAATCCGGCGGGAAAGGATCTTCATCGAACAGTATTCGCCGCACATCGAACAGTAATCCTTATTTTCTTCGCCGGTCGTCTTCAGGTAGCGCCGGGCGGATTGGGAATCGAGGCTATTTTCCACCTGACCTTCCCAGTCCCGGCGGCGGCGGCAAAGCGCCATCCGCCGGTCCCGGGCCCGGGCCCGGGGGTTGCCCCGGGCGAGATCGGCGGCGTGCGCCGCGATTCTGGTCGCGACCACCCCCTGCCGGACCTCCTCTTCCCCGGGGAGCGAAAGATGCTCGGAGGGGGTGACATAGCAGAGATAATCGGCGCCGGCCGCCGCCGCCGCCGCGCCGCCGATCGCGCAGGCCAGATGGTCCCAGCCGGCGGCGATATCGGTGACCAGCGGTCCCAGGACGTAGAAGGGGGCGCCGTCGCAAAGAGCCTTTTCCATCCGGACATTGGCCTCCACCTGATCGAGCGGAACGTGGCCCGGCCCCTCCACCATCACTTGGACCCCGGCCGCGCGGCAACGGCGGACCAGTTCCCCCAGAACGACCAGTTCTTCCACCTGGGCGGGATCGGTGGCGTCGTCGAGACAGCCCGGCCGCAGCCCGTCGCCCAGGCTCAAGGTTAGATCGTGGCGAAGAGCGATTTCGAGCAACCGGTCAAAGCCGGAATAGAGCGGGTTCTCCTTGCCGTGGTGGAGCATCCATTCCAGCAGGAAAGCCCCGCCGCGGCTGACCACCCCCATCAGCCGGGGGGAAGCCCGCAGCGTTTCGATGATCCGGGAGATCACCCCGCAGTGAACGGTGACAAAATCCACACCGTCGCGGGCGTGATCCTCAACTGCCGAAAAAATATCTTCGGCGGTCATTTCCACGATTCGTCCCCGCCGCTCGGCCGCCGCCGCCGCGGCCTGGTAGATCGGAACCGTACCCACCGGAACCCCGGCCCGGGCCAGAATCGCTTTTCGGATCGCATTTAAATCGCCCCCGGTGGAAAGATCCATCACCGTGTCCGCTCCCGCCTCCGCGGCCGCCGCCAGCTTGCGGTACTCGGCCTCCGGATCGACCGCCTCCCGCGAGGTTCCGATATTGGCGTTGACCTTGACCCGGAGCCCGCCGCCGATCCCGCAGGGCTTTTCCACCGCGCGGGAGCTGTTTTTCGGGACCACGACCCGGCCGGAGACCAGGCCCGCCAGAATCGTCTCTTCGGCCACCCCTTCCTCGCGGGCCACCCGGCGGACCGTTTCGCCGGCGTTTCCCTTCTTCGCCTCGCTGATCGCGTTCATAACCGCCCGGACCGGCCGGGATTGGATTGGGGAATATCAAAGGTCATTTTATCGGGGAAAACTTCTTCAGGATCAGGGCCGGCACCAGGACCGCCGACCCGGCGGCGACGCAGTAGAGGGCCTGGAGACCGGTCAGGGGGCTGGTCTGGAAGAGGGTGTTCATCACCCCCCAGCTGGTGAAGACGTACTGGAGGACCGCCAGGGCGGCGATCCCGATCGCCGGGGCGTAGGCGATCTTCACCGAACGGTCGCGGAGCCACTCGAAGACCGAGGGGATGAAGCGGCTGATGCTCAGGAGATAGAAGGTCTCCGCCGCCACCAGGGTGTTGACCGCCGCGGTTCGGGCCAGGGCCAGTTCTCCGGTCGCCCGATAAAGGTAATAGAACATACCGAAGGTCACCCCCAGGTTGGCCAGGGAGATCACCCCCACCCGGAACAGCAGGCTGGGTTTGAGCAGCCGCTCCTCCGTGTCCCGGGGCGGCCGGTCCATTATATCCTTCGGCCGCGGCTCGAAGGAGAGGGTGAGCATCAGGGCCACCGAGCTGATCAGATTGATCCAGAGGATCTGGACCGGGACGATCGGGATCACGGCGGCCAAAAGAAGTCCGGCCAGAACGGTCAGGGCCTCGCCGCCGTTGACCGGGAGGATGAAGCCGATGGTCTTGAGCAGGTTGGTGTAGACCGTCCGGCCCTCCTCGACCGCGGCCTCGATCGAGGCGAAGTTGTCGTCGGTCAGGACCATATCCGAGGCCTCCTTGGCCACCTCGGTCCCCATAATCCCCATCGCCACCCCGATGTCGGCCTGCTGGAGGGCGGGGGCGTCGTTGACCCCGTCGCCGGTCACCGCCACGATCTCGCCCTG
>PUNC01000221.1 GCA_003551625.1 PVC group bacterium
CCCCTCTCCCCCCGCTTGCGGGGGGAGAGGGGCAGGGGTGAGGGGGGTCCACCTCCTACCTTCATCCTTTCGTAGCGCAGGGCTCGTAGCGCGGGGCTTTTCGCAAATCCGGCTGAAAGACGTCTTGGATCCGGCAGTATGACGGGGAAGCCCTGCCAACTCCACAACCCCGTCATTGCGAGGAGCGCAGCGACGAAGCAATCTCACCCCCGGCCTTTCAACGCCCCGCCCCCTTATTCATCTCAGCAGAAATTGTCATTGCGAGGCCCGAAAGCTTTCGGGCAGAAGCAATCTATGTCAGGCTCGAGACAGGCTGCGCAATCCCATCCACACAACTCCCCCCTGCCCCACGCTCCCTGCTCCGCGCTCGTTCAATTGGGTCCGAGACGGGTACTTCGAAGTTGGAAATTGGAGATTGGACATTGGATATTCTCCTTACTTCCGGGTCTTTAACCGGATTACAGACCACCGATCACGGATTACCGGCCTTTCGCTTTGCGTCTGTTCATTAAGATTTGCCCCCGGGTTAAAAGACTACCCCTACTTTAGCTCCAAGGTATAATTGCTGACTTTGGAGATCAGTTGTAACGTTATGATATGTCGGGCCGTGCATTCCCCAGTAGAATTTCGGTCTTTGGCTGGTCCAGCAAAAATGATACGTATATAACGCGGAAAGGGAGGCTTTAAACATTTCATATCTGAATTCAGCCTCTATTCCTGCGCCCGCGCCAAGCTCAAGATACAGGTTCCTTTCCTGCTCCTGGACGTAAAGGTAATCTATACTGTCAAGAAGAAACCCTATTAATAATCTTCCCGTGCCCCTTAAGAGAAAGTGCTCGCTGAATCGATAATTAAAAAACACGTTATAGGGCAAAGAAAGATTATATATTTCGTGCCTTACCCAATCCTCGGGTCCCAACCGGTAAGTACCCGGAGGCAGTCCGTATATTTCAGATCCACCTGGGAAAATTTGCTGCGTTAAAAACCCGCTTCCCTCCCATTTTATATACTGCAGCAATAAACCTCTTTCCCCGTCAATGCTGAAACCCTCCTCTTTGCTTTCCCTTCCAACCATCAAGCCGATTCTATGAAAGGTCAGCTTGGTACCAACTTCTTCCCTGAGTGCATCGTTTCCGTCGATCCTGATCCCAACTACCGCTTCTCCTGGTTTATCGGTTATATTGGTCCGGTAATCGATCTTCACATAACCGTCTTGTGTATAAAACTTGAGCGTGGGTCCGATTAAAGTCGAATCCAACGGCCATTTCATCCGCTTCCTCAGACCGCCGTACCTTAACTTGTTCTGATAACGGCCGGAAAGGCTTTCCAGGGTTATCCCAAGCTCGATATTGTCCTGCTTGGATATTTGTATTTCATCGTCATCCGCGTTACCTTGGGCCTGGGAAAAAATAATGCCGGGAGCAACAAATATTGATACCATCGCGATTATCAATGAGATATCTTTCATCTTCATAATAGATCCTCCCATTTTACTTCTGCTAGGCCCGCCTCTCCTGAACGAAGTAATGGAGGTCGGACGTAATTAGTAATTAGACCCAGCCGTTTAGTCTTTTAGCTTTTTACTCTGCTAACTGCATACTGCTTATCGCAGCGCAGCGGACCTGTCCGGCTTCGACGGAGATCCCGATAGTTTTTCATCGGGACTGCTTACATTCTTTACAGGGGTACTGGGCCTTTAACCGGATCACTGATCATCGAAGCGCAGCGAAGATCCCGACAGTCTTCAGCCGGGACGGATCACGGATTACGAGTCTTTCGCTTTGCGTCTGTTCATTAAGGTTTGACCTTGGATTGCTTCTGAGCTTTATATTCCCGGGGAGGTTCGGTTATTTTCCCAGAGTTTTCAGCGCCGGCGGGTCTCGATTTTCCCAGTTCCAGGCATAGCCTTCGCAACTCGCTGACCCTTCTGAGGCGACCGTCAATCGCCTTTGGAGACATATCAACCTTCATCGCTTTCTCCTTCTTTTTCTCCCCGCAGACGTTTAATGTCGTCTTTGTCGGTACCGCTCCCTCTAAGCTTCTTGAGCCAGATCAAGCCTTCGCGGGAAACAACGCCCAATTCCCCCCAATCCATAGTTTTCTTTTCCCGACGATTCCATATTTGCTCTAGGAGCGGTGTAACCAGTATCAGGTCAAGAACCAACTCGTCTCCGATCTCTCGGTCAAACTTGACCAGCCTGACGATTTCTACTTCCCCGCCGTGAAACTTCATCTTGGCGGAGCTATGTGTAAATCCCAGGGCAGCGGCCAATTCTTTGACCTTGTCCAGGTTCTTTTCCTCGATCAGGATGTCTATGTCTATCGTCGCGCGCGGCACCCCGTAAACAGCCATCGCCAGACCGCCACAGAGAGCGAACGGGACTTCATTCTTAGACAATAGCTTAACCAGTCTCTTCAGTTCCGAGTATATCTCCATTGCTTTCTCTCTTTGACCACTGCCGCGCCACTCATTTTGCATATATTCACGGTCCCCCTCTTTGCGGATCATCGGCCTTTTGAGGTCACGAAGCCTCCGTGATCTCCGTCGGGGTTATCCTGTCAAAATTGGGGGGATCGGGTGCGGAGCAGCAACCCGGTCCGCATCTGCGTTCATCCGCGTGATTAGTAGTTTAAAATTGGGGGGTGTGATACTGGGCCTTTTTCTGATTACTGATCACTGTTTATCGTAGCGGAGCGGACCTGTCCGGCTTCGACGGAGATCCCGATAGTTATTCATCGGGACTGATCACGAGCCTTTCGCGGAGCATTCTGATTTCTGGATTCTGGCTTCGGTATTCTTTTGTTTTACCCCATGCTCTTTGCCCTTTCCGTCTTTTCAAGCCTGTAACGAGTCTTACTCCGAAGCAAAAGCGTCCCTTAAAAGCAAGCTCTGGCGCTCGAAGGCATCCCGGGCGGAAACCGCCCCCTTCATCATCGCCACCTCCTGGGTGATGAGACGGCCGACGTGCATCATATGCCGCTTGCGGTCGGTCGATTCCCTCTTGTAGAGCGGATGGTCGCGGTTGATATAGATGACGGTGGACTCGGAAAAACACTCGGGACCTTCCGGGCCGTAGTGGTCTATGCAGCAGGTCACACCGAGCCTTCCCATCTTCACCTTTCGCACGACCGCGGACGGAGTGAGCTTTCGAACGTGCGGTTTCTCGACCCGCTTTTTGCGCTCTTTCCTGTCCTTGCCCCGCCCTTTTCCGTCTTCCCTCTCTTTCTTCTTGGTCTTCTTTCCTTCCGGCGAAAGCGCGGCTTCCCCGGCGCCGTCGGCTCCCGCTCCGACCGGGATCATTCCCTCCGGGCAGATGTCGAGATTTTTCAGCAGCGCCTGCTCAACTCTTTCAATCGCTTCCCGCAAAGCGCGGGATACCTTCCGGTTTTCCTTCTTGTCCTGAAGCTGATCGAGTTGAACCCGGATCTCGTCTTTGACCTTCTCCATCGCCTCCAGGAAAGCCTCGTATTCCGGGCTGTCGGTGACGAATCCGCTCCGGTCGCTGGTAACGGGAAGAAAATCGGCGTGAATCTCTCCCATAATCCTCTCGGCCGCCCGCCCCCAGCGCTCCATCCCGAAAAGATCGCGGCGTACGGTTACCCCCTTTACCTTCACCTCGATACCCACGTCTTCGATCGCGGGGCGGGGAAGACTTGCCAGAACGATCTCCCCGTGAACCAGGCCGAACCTGGTTCCCTCGAGAAACGGCAGCTTTCTTCCGGGAACCCGGACCGCGCGCACCCGGCTGTCGTTGACATAGACGGCGAACGACGGCGCCTTGATCGGAACGCTCTCTACGACCTTTCGTTCCACCTTGAAAGGATCCAGGCGCTTGGTCACCTGCCGCAGGATGACCCGGGTGCCGTCGGCCTGGCCCGGATAAGGCTCAAGAATCTCCAGCGGCAGTTCCCATTCCTCTCCCCCTTCCTCCCAGTCCTTCCGGTCGAAGGTCACCCGCGCGCAGAACGCCTCCTTTTTCGTCAGGACCTCGAAGCGGTCGCAGGCGGAGAGGCTGGCGAACTTCCCGATCCCGAATTGACCGATGCGTTGCCGGCCGAACTTGGCAGAGACACTGCGATAGAGTTTCTCCTGTGACCCGATATTGAAATACTGCTCCAGGCCCTCCAGATCCATACCCGTGCCGTTGTCGGCGACCTCGATCTCACCTTCCCGGATGGTGATCCGGACTTCGGTGGCGTCGGCGTCATAGGCGTTGTTGACCAGCTCGCGAATCAGTTCCAGGCTTTCCGAGTAAAGCCTTCTGCCGATGGTAATCAGATGACTGCGGTCAACTCTTACCGGTATGGTTGTTTTACTCATAATTTCCGTATCCAGAATTTCCGCGCTATCATTTGCAACTACTTTTGCAAATAGTACTACTATATGCAAGTATTACTGCACCTGGTAAAGCAAGTAGACGGCTAAACTCCCGGGTTCCAAGCGGTTTCCCATCTTCATTCCTTCGTAGCCCACGACTTTTCAAAGATCCTAAAAACCCC
>PUNC01000136.1 GCA_003551625.1 PVC group bacterium
AAGGGACCGGCGTCTTCCTGGTCTGCGACACCGACCAAGCGGCCTTCGCCCCCGTCAAGACCGGTTTGGCCCGCAACGGTCTGGTGGAGATCGTCTCCGGCCTCGATTATGACTGCCGGGTGATCGTCCAGGGCCAGGAACGGCTCGAAGACGGCGTCCGGATCCGCGTCATCGAGTAAAAGAAACGGCAGGCAAATACCATGTTCCTATCAGACCTGGCGGTAAAACGTTCGGTTCTTACCACCGTTATCATCCTCATCTTCGGCATCCTCGGCCTGGTGGGCTACCTCGGGCTCCCGGTCAACCTCTTCCCGGACATCGAGTTCCCGTTCGTCAGCGTCACCGCCGTCTACCAGGGGGCGGGCCCCCGGGAGATCGAGACCCTGATCAGCAAACCGCTCGAGGACGAGCTCAGCACCATCGCCAACCTCAAGAGCATCACCTCCATCTCCCAGGAGGGGGTCGCCCTGGTTCTGCTGGAGTTCGAGCTCGGGACCGACGTGGACGTGGCCGCCGCCGATACCCGCGACAAGGTCGCCCTGGTCGAGCCCCGGCTGCCCCGTGACGCCGAACGGCCCCTGATCAGCAAGTTCGATATCGGAGCGCAGCCGATCCTCTCCCTGGCCGTGACCGGCGACCGGACACCGCCGGAGCTCTTCCAGATCGCCGACACCCGGATCAAGAGCGAGTTCGCCAAGATCCCCGGTGTGGCCGCCGCCGAGATCGTGGGCGGCCAGGAGCGGGAGATCCGGGTGGCGCTGCGCAAACGCCGCCTGGACGCCTACCGGATCTCGCCCGACGACGTCATCCGGGCCGTCGCCGCCGCCAACCTCGACGTCCCCTCCGGACGGATCGTCCAGGACCGGACCGAGGTCATCGTCCGCCTGGCCGGGAAACTCGGGGCGGTCGAGCTGATCGAGGATATCCGCATCGCCGCCCCCGACGGGCGGCTGGTCCGGATCGGGGATCTGGCGGAGGTGAGCGACACGGTCAAGGAGGTGAGGGAACTGGCCCGCTTCCAGGGCAGCCCCTCGCTGGGAATGACCATCCGCAAGCGGGCCGACGCCAACACCATCGAGATCGCCCGGCGGGTCCGTTCCGTCATCGCCGAGCTGGAGGGGCGGCTGCCCCCAGATATCCGGATCGAGGTCGCCCAGGATTCCTCGGTCTTCATCGCAGGCTCGATCTCCGAGGTCTGGAACAACATCGCCATCGGCATACTTCTGACCGCCCTCTGCCTCTTCCTCTTCCTTCACGATTTGAGAAGCACCCTGATCGTCGCCCTGGCCATGCCTACCAGCATCGTCTCCACCTTCCTGCTCCTCTACCTGGCCGGCTACTCGGTCAACATTATGACTATGCTCGGGCTGGCCCTCTCGGTGGGGATCCTGGTCAACAACTCGATCCTGGTGCTGGAGAACATCTACCGCTACATCCAGATCGGGAACGACTCGGCCACCGCCGCCCGGAAAGGGCCCAGCGCGATCGCCGCCGCCGTGGCCAGCACCACCCTGACCAACATCGTGGTCTTCGTCCCGATCGCCTTTATGTCCTCGATCGTCGGCCAGTTCTTCCGCCAGTTCGCGATGACCGTCGTCTTCGCCACCATCTTTTCGCTCTTCATCTCCTATACGCTCACCCCGATGCTCGGCTTCAAGCTGCTCAAGAACGCCGACGCGCTTCGCAACAAGCGAAAGATCTTCCGGGCCTGGGATGATTTTTACATCTCCCTCTCTCACAGTTACGGCGACTTCGTTCGCCGGCTTATCCGCTGGAAATGGCTGGTGGTGACGGGCGCGGTGGCGCTCTTCGCGGCTTCGTTGCTCCTGCTGCCGTTAATCGGCGGCGAGTTCTTCCCCCAGACCGACCAGGGAGCCTTCCGGGTAACGGTCGAGACCCCGGTGGGATCCACCCTGGCCGTCACCGATTCCGTCGTCCGGAAGGTGGAGGACCTGATCGAGCGGCTTCCGGAGCGGGAGAGGGTCTTTGTCACCGTCGGGAGGGTGAGCGGTTTGATGGGAGGCTCCAACACCGGCGTCAACCTTGCCGAGATCAACGTCGAACTGGCGGAGCTCAAGGCGCGCGAACGCTCCACCCGCGAGGTGATCAACGCCCTGCGGCCGGGACTGGCCGCGATCCCCGGGGCCGTCTTCACCCTGGTCGAGACTCAGCAGGCCGGAGGGGGCGGCGGCGAGGCCCCGATACAGGTGGAGATCAGCGGCGAGGAGATCGACGTCCTCAACGACCTGGCCGACGAGGTGATCGCCCTGGCCCGGAACATCCCGGCGGCGGTGGACGTGCAGAAGGACTGGCGGCTCGGGCTGCCGGAGATCTGGGTGATCCCCGACCGGGCGCGGGCCGAACGGCACGGCATCCCGGTGGCGACCATCGCCAATACCCTGCGCGCCGCGCTGACCGGGGAGGTGGCCTCCACCTTCCGCGACGCCGACGACGAGTTCGACATCCGCGTCCAGTTCGACGACGCCGACCGGGCGCTGCGGGAGCAGATCTCCGGGATCAAGATCCCCGACCGGCAGGGGAATCTCATCCCCCTGCCCGCCCTGGCCGGGATCGAACAGCGGCTGGGGCCCACGGTGATCAGCCGGAAGGACCGCCAGCGGCTGGTAACCGTATCGGCCAACGTCCTGCGGGAGGTGACCAGCGTGGGCGACGTCTACCAGGATCTCGACCGGAATATCCGGGAGAAGGTCTCGTTCCCGTCCGGCTACGCCCACCGCTTCGGCGGCGAGGTCGAGATGATGCAGGAGGAGTTCCGCGAGATCTTTCTCGCCCTGGGGCTGGCCACGCTGCTGACCTTCCTGCTCCTGGCGGGCATCCTGGAGTCCTACCGCTTCCCGGTGATGATTATGCTCTCGCTGCCGCTCTCGATGATCTGCGTCCTGCTCATCCTCTTCATCACCGGCACCACCAGCAATATCTTCTCGTTGATGGCGGTGGTCACCCTGGTGGGGCTGGTGATCAATAACGCCATCGTGGTCGTCGATTACGCCAACCAGCTGGTCCGCGCCGGTACTGCCGTCGAGGACGCCCTGGTCACCTCCTGCGTGATCCGCCTCCGGCCGCTCCTGATGGCCAACCTGACCACGGTGGTCGCCTGGACCCCCCTGGCCCTGGGAATGGGAATGGGAGGCGGCTTCCGCGCCCCGATGGCGATCGTCTCCATCGGCGGAATGATCGGGGGTGGGTTTTTAACCCTCTTCGTCATCCCCCCGCTCTATATGATCTTCTCCGGCCGAAAATCCCGCGCCTGAACCCGTCTTCCCGGGCAACCCGGCCCTCTCTTATGAAACTTATTTACCTGGTAAAAAAGTTTCATAAGAGTTTCTTTGACCTCAAATCGAATATAATTCTGGATACCGTGCTTGGAGAAATATCAAGATATCCGGCAATCTCGGAAGCAATGAAACCGCGGGCGAGAAGCTGTTCGACCGCGAATCGCCTTGCCTGAACATCCTGCGGCAGGGATAGCCGCTTTTTTCCCTGCAGGTATTCCACCACCTTTTCCAACTCCTCTTCTTCCCCATTCGATCGCTCACCATCCAAGGTTGAATAATCGTCGGGCTGAATCAGGTTTCGATAATTATTCTTCAGCCAAACTATAAACCGTTTTACCGATCTTTTATCTTCAAGCCGGTCCCGGCCGCGATAGCGCATACCGGCGTCCAATAACCTGCGATAGCGACTCCTCGCTTCGTCTTGATCCTTACTAAGGATATTCAAGATAAACTGCCAATTAACAAACGTCGGGCGCTGAACTGTCCGGCAATACAACCGCCAACTCGACCATCTGTAATCCTGATAATCCTCCACCAATCCGGCTCTTACGGGGTTAAGATGTATGTACAGCGAGGCGGCAATAAGGTATCTATCCCCAAAACACGCCGCTTGCCTGAAACGGTCGCAGAAAACATGCCCTTTCCTGCCGTATTTCTTGTTGAAGAAAGACGCGTACAATCTGAAGAGATGGAAGGCGGCCTGGGAAAGATTTTTCCGAAGCTGTCGAAGGAGGATGTGCGCGTGGTTCGGCATGAGAGCAAACGCAAAAACATCCAGCGCGAAATCCTCGGAAGTTTTCTTAAGCAGCTTGAGAAAATAGAGGTAATCGCCGTCTTCGAGGAATAACGGCTCCCGGCCGGTGGCTCGCTGGGTAATGTGCGAAACCAACCCCGGATAGTTAAGCTTCATCCGGGATCGAAAGATCCGCTGAGTCTTTCCCAGTCTGACTGATTCCAATTCGTCCATTTTTAGAATTCTTATGAAACTTTTTTACCAGGTAAAAAAGTTTCATAAGGCGGACTTCGTCAGGCGGGAGTTTCCATCTTTTCCCGGGCAAGGCTGAACCGGCCGATAATGTAGAAGGTCATCAGGCGGTACTGGATGTCCTCGATCGTCCTGGAGAGCGCGAACGCTTCTTCCATCCTGCCCGACTCCAGGTATTTACCCGCGATCAGCGCCAGCTTGC
>PUNC01000139.1 GCA_003551625.1 PVC group bacterium
ACGGCGGGTCTGTCGATCGCCACATCCTGTACCTGGGGGGTACCCGGAAGGACGATAAAGTCATCTTAGCGCTTGGGTTCGTGACCGGGGACCTGCCCGGAAGATATGGGTCGGTATTCGACCTTGACGGTCAGGCCCGGCTTGATACCGGCAAGGGCGGGAAGGAGATGATTGAGGACCTGCTCGGCGGTCATCCGGAACCTCCGGTCGCAGGCGGAAACTTTCAGCCAGCCGTCACGGTCACGGTAATATCGCTCCGTAAAATTTTTTGTCCCGATCAGAACAACATAGCTGTCGTTGGTCAGTTTCAAAATTCAGTTTTCCCCGCTTATCCACGATAATCGCGCAAAATCGCCTATTCACTCGATGCGCATACCGGGATTACCTAAATATCACGTCGATGCGGCACGATTTAAAAACCCGGCCGGAGACTTTGGCCTCCGGCCGGGTTTCTTCGGTGAAGGGGCAAACACACCCAACCCACAAAACAAACACCATCAGTTGTTCAACAGGGGAAAGCACCGAGACTCACTATAAGCACCCGGCTTTATTTCACGCATTAATCGACGAACTTTTGCAACTCCCGAAGCGTATTCTCCCAGGATTCATTGAGCGAAGAAAAAACTCCCAAAAAACCCGTTCGAATGCTTTCCCACGCTTCCTCCGACGCGATTTTCATTTTACCATACTTCTCGGCAAGCTCTATCCGTTGCCGGCGCAGCTCCCGCAATGAAGCTTCAGACCTTTCACGAGCGGAGACACTCATCGCGTCCCAGTTCTTCTTGACCGAGGCTTCCAGTTTCTCCAGGCGTTGGTCAAGCGCTTCTAACGCGGATCGGGAGCGTTCAATCGCCTTATCGCGCCGATCAACGCCATACTCGCGCAAGGCCTGGCGCAATTCCCGCATTTCCCGTTGAACATCCTCAAAGGTCGTTTCGTCTTGCCCGCTTTGCGCCGGGGCAAGCCTCGGGGAAATGACCAGGTGTGCCGTAATTGCCATTACAACAAAAGAAAGACAGGCCTCTTTCCACAAGGGCATAATACACCTCCTATGGTTGCCCGTTCCTTTCAGCGACTATGGTCGTCCCTGTGAGGCGCTAATAATTATTAAGCGTGACCAGCTATTGTGTCAAGTAAAGACTTTGCCATCCCGGTGAAAGACTATCGGGGTTCCACAGCCAGGCAGATTCGGTTATCGGTCCTCAACCTGATCTGCCAGCTCAGGTATCCCAGCCCCGGTCAAACCCCTTTGGGCCCCTTTGGGGTCAAATCATTACATTTGACTTTTTAGATCACGCTAGATCTTTCAAGCTAAGACCGGGCGTCTTAAAGGCTGTTTTTGGGGGGAAAAATGGCGTTTAAGGCCGTAAAACGGGGCTAAAATATGCCTATCTTCCTGTACGCTATAGAGATTCCGTGGTCCGACCCCGATCAAAGCAAAAACAACCACTGGCGTTTGCCACAGCTGCAGCTACCAAATGAAAAAGCAGCGTTTCTCAGGAAAGGGACAGCGGCTGGTTATGTTCTATTCAAAGCTACTTATTTAAATTAAGCCCTTGTTCTTCCTTTTCTAATTTCTTCTCGGCATCTTCTTTTAACGGAGGTTGAACAACACAAACGGGGATAAATTTAGCCCCATAGAATAGATCTACCAAGCCCCTGCGAATTAAAGTTTGTTCAAACTCTATGTCGGAATGACCCTTAGGAATATAAATCCCCTTTTTTAAATGAACCTCATCAAAGTCATAATTCAATGAATTGGCCATTTTATTTAGCAATGAAGCTAATAAATCCCTATTCTTGTCTGACCAAGATTCTAATTTTATTTTGAAATTTGGATCTTTCTGATCTCCCGGACCAGAGATAAGATGATCTAAATATGTTTTCCATGCAACTATAACGCGTTTTTCTTTTGCGTCTTTACCATCGAATTCCAAATCTATCCGATTAAGAGCTTCAACATGTGTAGGTGCTAATGGTGTCCCTCTTGTTGCCATAAGCGTTTTAAAGATCATTAATTTCCTGTTGCGAGCCTCCTTGTACTTTTCGATAGCTTTTTGGACCTGTACAGCTGCGATTGGTCCAATAATTACCGCTAGAATGACAAGCACATCGCTAGTCGTCATCTTGATCCTCCTTCCTTGCGACGGGAAATCCTAAAAATAAGAATTAATTTGGTGTAAGTTTGTTTCCTGAAGAAAAGTTTATAAGAATATTTTTTCTGGGCAAGGTGAATCCGATAAATGTTGTCTTTTAGGGTGAGAATTGCTGAAAGCTCGTTATTGATGGTTAATCGCATGCGAAATTCTACATAATTAAAACAATTAATGAAAGCATCAGCAGAGCGAGCAAATGTTGGATGAAGGATTCAACTGAGAGCGCAAGAAAAGGAGGGGCCAGAAGCGCAAATTCGGCGCAGGCTGGACCGGGCCAAAGGCCCACTCGAAGGGCGAGAGAGAAAGGGTGGTTAAATAATCTTTAAGGGCCCAGTCGGGGTCAATCCTTGCCTGGCGGCATTTTCTTCTCCGGGCCCGGACTTCGCCCCCTACCCTTCCCAAGCCGGCCGCGGTTCAGTCATCATCGGGTGAGCTTGTTAACGCCGCGTCGAAAACGTCTCACACCGATTCCGGAGCCACCTTAAGCACCCGGTTGCCCAGGCCCCAGTGGGGGCGGTCAGGGGGATTCCCATTACCGCCACGGCGAGGATAACCTCTCCCGGACCTGTCGGCATTCCGGCCGCCCGCAGCGCCAGCAAAGGGCTGGCCCCGATCGCCGCCTGGACGGTGGCCTAGTAGGCCACCATCACGAACAGCCACTCCTTGAAGTTCAAATCGCTCCGGATCAGGCTGGCCAGCACCCCCACACCCAATCCCCACGCCTCTTTATTCCCCCACCCCAACCGAGGAGTGCCCCCCGGTCCAGGGGCCGCCCTTGGGCCAGTACATCGCCCTTTCGGCCACCACCGGGATGTCGGAGGACACCGTCGCGGAGAACGCGTCGAGGCTGCCCACCAGGTCGTTGACTTTTACCGTCGCCCTGTCCAGCGGCGCGACGGTCTCCTGATGGGCGACCGAGTTTCCGTTCTTGTCCAGGAAGGTGATCTCGACAACGGCCGCGGTTGTATCCGAGGGATTGAAGATCAGCAGGTAGCAGTCGAAGAGGTGCGCCGCACCTTCGGCCAGCTGCCAGGTCGAAAACGCCTGCGGCGTCCCCGCCGAGCCGTGGCCTCCCGTCCAGCCGTCCGGAGACCCCAGGGGCCAGTACATCGCCCGCTCGGCAACCACCGGGATATCCGAGACCACCGTGGCGGCCACCGCGCCGGCCCCGCCCGCCACATCGTTGACCTTGAGGGTGTAGCGGGAGAGCGGCCCCACCTCCGCCGGGTGGAAGATTATCCCCGGCAACTCCCCCGTGAAACCGATCAGGATCTCGGCTGTCTCCGTCTCCGAGGGGTTGTAGATCGCCAGGTAGCAGTCGAAAATGTGAGTGGCTCCTTCGGCCAGCCGCCAGGTAGCCGCCGCCGCCGGAGCCCCGGCCGAAGCGTGGCCGTCGTCCCAGGGACCGCCCCGCGGCCAGTACATCGTCCGATCCACGGCCACCGGCACCTCGTTGCGGCTGACCACCCGCCCGGAGACCTGGTCGCGCGAGCCGATCTCGGAAAAAACGTCGATCGT
This sequence comes from PVC group bacterium, assembly GCA_003551625.1. GTDB lineage: Bacteria > Auribacterota > Erginobacteria > Erginobacterales > PUNC01 > PUNC01. The sequence continues at coordinate 3,675 of PUNC01000139.1, forward strand.
CCAATTTGACTGTGGCGGGACCATACGCTCGACATTCCAGCTCGCCCCCTGCCGGTCGATAAAGGTTACTTCCACGTCGGCCGCTTTCAGGTTGTCGGGGTTTAACACGTGGACGAACTGGTCGAAGATGTGCGTGGCCCCTTCGGCCAGGTGCCACTGAAGGGCCGCGGTCGTCCCGGAGGCGGCGTGGCCGCCGGTCCAGGGGCCGGCCGCGAGCTGACCTTCACTTTCGGTCCAGTACATCGCCCGCTCCACCGCCAGGGGGACTCCGTCCAGCGAGGTCACGATCGTGGAGAAGGACCCGTCCTTCTGGACGTGCTCCCTCATCCGCACCGTGAGCCGGGAGCGGGAGGCGACGACCTTTTCGACCAGCGCAATCTCGCCGTCCTCGGCGACAAACCTCACCTCGACCGGCGCCGCCTCCCCGCCGGGATTGAAGATCAGGATGTAGGTGTCGAAGTCCGTCTCGCCGATCCTGGTCCCGCCCGCCGGCAGGCAGTAGAAGATCCCTTCCGGCAGGGGGACCGGTGTCGGAGATTCGGTCGGGCTGGGAGGCACGGTCGGGACCGGACTCGGAGGCGCGGTCGGGGCCGCGGTCGGAGTGGGGGAAGCGGTCGGAGTGGGGGAAGCGGTCAAAGTCGGAGAGGGCTCCGGCCCCTGTTCCCAGACATAGACGTTCCCGTCGGCGGAACCGCCGTAGATGTATAGTCCGTCGGCGAAGACCGAGTTCATCCAGTCGCTTCCTTGATCCAGGCCGGCGGCGAAGTCAAGGTCGTGACGGTTCCAGACCCGGACCGTCTCGTCGTCGGCGGCCGCGAAAATGAACCTCTCCCGGCTGTAGACCGAGTTGAGCCAGTCCCCGGGGCCGTTCAGAACGCCGGCGGGAGCGAAACCGGGAAGGTTCCAGAGGTAGATCCCGCCGTCCTTGTTTCCCCCGTAGAGGCGGGAGTCATCGGCGAAGACCGCGAGGAACCCCTCCTCCCCTTCCAACCGATGGAGGAGGGAGAAATCGGACCGGGACCAGACGTAAACGAAACCATCCTCCCCGGCCCCGTAGATGTGGTCCCCATCGGCGAAGACGGCGTTGAGGACATCTCCACACTGGTCGAGCGCCCGGTTGAAGGCGAGGCTCGGGATGTCCCAGATATAGAGCGCGGAGTCTCCGCTGGCCCCGTAGATGTGATCGTCGTCGGCAAAAACCGAGTAGATCGGGCCGCCACCCTCATCCAGGACCGCCTGGAGGACAAGCGCGGGTCGATCGAGAAGATAAACGGAACCGTCGGAAGAACCTACCAGGAGCGATTCGCCGACGGCCGCGACCGAGTTGAGATAGGTCGGGGAGAGGATGACGGCGGTCTGGAGGGAAAACTCCTCCCGGGACCAGACGTAGAGGACCCCGTCGCCCCCGGCGCCGTAGATCCGGCTCTCGTCGGCGGTCACCGAGTTGACACTGAGCGGGGAGTCGGCGAGGACCGCCCGGTGATCGAAGGGGGCCGCGGACAGGCGGGGACCCCGGAAGAAGATGAGCGCCGCGGCCGTTATTAGCGTTGCCTTTAACATAAAATATTTTTCCGCGGTGACCCGCCTCTGATATTATCGCCGCGACAACACCCTGACCGTCTGGGGACACTCGCGACAATATAACTTCATACCCCGCCGACTTTCAAGCTAACATTGGACTGCTGTGCCGAACCCCGGCGAGCGGCGGGACGGGACGCCGATCGAACGGTTTTCGGCCGGCCGGGCAAGTCGCCCCGCCGGCTTCTGACCCGGATTAGTTGACTATTGAAATCCACTCCGGCACGTGCTTAATTATGACATTGTGAAAAAGTTCCGCACCATATTATTTCTGGCGGGAGCGACGGCGATAATTATTTCCGGCTCCCGCCTGTTTTCATCCCGCCGGGCGGAATCGGGAGATCCGGCCGCCCCCCCTCCCCCGCCCCCCGGCGCGACGGCCCGAACGGAGGAATTCCGGGTCGCGGAAACCGCCCGGGAAGAGGCCCGGCAGGACTTTATACCCTCCCCCCGTTCCGACTATTCCCGGGCCCTGGAAAAATTCCGGGAGAAGGGAGATAACGCCGGATACCGGATAGTCCGGGAGGACGGCTCGGGGCTGACCCTGGAGATAGAGATACCGCGGCACCGTTTGGGGGAGAGCGAAGCCGGAGCCGAAATCCTTTTGGCCTCCCTCCCCGGATACCTCTCCCTGGAAGAGCCGGGACAGCCGGTTCTCCCGGCCCTGGCGGTTTCCGTTCCCCTCCCCGGGGTGTATTCGATCGAAGTCTCCGCCCAGTCCTCCCCGCCCCGCCGGGAGACCGGGATCCGCCTTCTCTCCTCCCCCGACGAAAGACGGATCGGACGGGAACTGGAAAAACTCGGGATTAAGAATATCCTTGCCGACCAGGAACTTTTTTCCTCCCTGTCCCCCCGCGAGCAGGACTATTACCGGGCGATGCTCCAATACCATAAGGAGCATCCGCCTTCTCCAGAAGCCATACCCGAAGAAGTCCCGGCCGAAAAAGATGCCGGCTGGTACCCGGAAAAGGTGGTGGAGTCTTCCGGCCCTCTCTGGGCCGGGGAGGAACAGTTCGTCAACCTCCGGGTCGCGCCCCTGCGCTACTCCGAGGCCGGCCAAACCCTGGAATCCCGGGACCGGGTCACGGTCGAGATCGCCTTCGGCGGCGCGGTCACATCCCTGCCCGGACGTACGGAGACCGATTATGGAATCCAGTTCGAACTGGCCGCCTCCCCCGACTCTTTCCTGGCCCCGGTGACCGGGGACGGGATCCAGGTCATCACCTACGGGGACCTGGCCGACGCCGGATTCGACCTGGGGGGCGACCCGCGTTCCCTGGGGGTTTACTTCCGGGGACGGGAGATCGCCGTTCACGTCGAGGGGGAGGAGAACGGAGCCTGGAACCCGGGGGACTACATCGCCTTCTGGGGAGAAGGCGATCCGGGATTCTACACCCAGACCAGGACCTACTGGCTCTACCAGACTTCCGGCACCGGGCGCCGGATGGAGACGGTCTCCTCCCCCCGCTCCGGCCGGCCCTCCCGCCAGGAAAACTTTCTCCAACAGGTCCGCCTGGAAGAGCGGGTCCATTACCGTCCCTACTCCCCGGTGGGAGAGGGAAATAACTGCTGGTTCTGGGATGTGGCCGGTTATGCCGACACTACTAACATCCCTTCAAACATCCAGTTCACCATCAACGGAGTGAGCGACCGGGAAGGGATGGTCTCCTTCGCCGCCCGCTACTTCGGACTCACCGACCTCGCGGGATTCGACCCCGACCACCATACCCGGGTCTATCTCAACGGCCACCTGCTGGGGGACTTTTACTGGAAGGGAGCGGTCTTCTATGATTTTCAGACTGAAATACCCCAGGAACTTCTACTCGAGGGCGTCAATACCATCACCACCGTGGGCGTGGACGACCTGGGGTTGCCCTCCGATGTAATCTGGGTCGATAGTTTCGACCTGGCCTACTGGCGGGACTACGTCAGCCAAGGAGACCGCCTCCTCTTCAGCGCCTCGGGGAAGGGCGACTACCGGGTCTCCGGCTTCAGCGGCGGCGAGCTCGAACTCTACGAGGTCACCGACCCCGAATCCCCCCGGCGGCTCACCGGCTTCACCGTGTTCAGCGGCGGCGGTTACACCCTCGACTTCCGGAAACGCGAGGCCGGGGAAAAACAGTACTGGGCGGGAACGAAGGCGGCGGCCTGCCGGCCGCCGCTGTCCCGGAATCTCCCTTCCGACCTCGCCTCTCCCCGGACGGTCGATTACATAATCATCACCCACCCCGACTTCCGGGAAGCCGTCCAGCCCCTGGCCGAACACCGGGCGGGCGGCGGACTGGCGGTGGAGACCTTCGAGGTCGGGGATATCTACAACACCTTCGGTTTCGGCGACTTCACCCCCGAAGCCATCCAGCGTTTCCTCCAGTACGCCTATCTCGAGTGGGACGCCCAGACCCGTCCCCGCTACGCCCTCCTGGTCGGTGACGGGAATTACGATTACCAGAACTATCGCGGCAACAGCCCGCCCAACTACGTCCCGCCCTATATGCTCCGCGACCCGTATATGGAGACCGCCTCCGACAACTGGTACGCCTGCCTGGTTGGGGACGACCGGGTCCCCGACATCGACATCGGCCGCTTCGCCGTCAACACCCCGGCCCAGGCCGAAGTGATGGTCCAGAAAACAATAGATTACGAGCTCTCCGCCGGCGGACTCCCCTGGCAGCGGCAGGTCCTGATGGTGGCCGATAACCCCGACCCGGCGGTGGGGAACTTCCCCGCCGACAGCGACTGGCTGATCGCCAACTACCTCCCCTCCTCCTTCACCGCCCAGACCGCCTACCTCCCCTCGCTCGGCCTGGCCGCCACCCGGACCGCCATCCTCAACGGGATGAACGACGGCCGGCTCCTGGTCAATTACATCGGCCACGGAACGGAAAACACCTGGTCATCCCCCTTTATCTTCCGTTCCGCCTCCATCGACTTGCTCAACAACGCCGACCGGCTCCACCTCCTGGTCACCCCGACCTCCATAAACGGCTACTGGTGCGACGTCGCCGGCTCCTGCCTGGCCGAGGATATGACCCGGACGGCGGGAAAGGGATCGGTCGCGGCCATCTCCCCCTCCGGGACGACGCTGAACACCCCGGCCCGACAGCTGACCGGTTTCCTCTTCGAGGAACTGCTCAGCGAAGGCCTCCCGGCGGGAACAGCGCTGAGCCGGGCCAAGGCCCGCCTGGCCGGCCTCACCCCCTGGCCCTATATGCTCGACATCTATACTCTTTTCGGCGACCCCGCGCTCGAGCTTAAGTAAGCGAAGGGCTTTGGGGTAAAATCTTTACTCTTGACTTTACGGGAGTCGACGGTTTATTCAAACGAAGACCGGGCGTCTTAGAGGCCGTTTTGGGGGGCAAAAATCGCGTCTAAGGCCTTAAAACAGGGCAGAATTACACCTATCTTTATACACGCCATAGAGATGCCGTGGTCCGACCCCGGCTACTCCGGTTGACCCCGCATTACTGACAATGTTCACTGATTGGGGTCAAGGCATCTTTATAGCCAAGTTTTCCCGCTTTTCGCCAATCCCGGCAAGCTCCTTGGCGATCTCCGAGTTTTAACTTTGCAAACCCTCGGTTGTTGTATGCTTTGGCATATTCCGGATCGAGTTCGATCGCCTTCGTGAAATCCTCGATCGCTCCCTGGTGGTTTCCGATATCAGCCTTTGCGGACCCTCGGTTGTAGTAAGCCCGGGCAGACTCTGGGTCAAGTTCGATCGCTTTTGCATAGTCCTTGATCTCTCCCTCGTAGTCTCCGAGCTCGCCCTTCGCAATCCCTCGGTTGCAGTAAGCCTCGGCATCCTCCGGATCGAGCTCGATCGCCTTCGTGTAGTCCTTGATCGCTCCCTGATGGTCCCCAAGATCAGCTTTCGCAAATCCGCGGTTGAAGTAGGCCCAGGCATCCTCCGGTTCGAGCTCGATCGCCTTCGTGTGGTCCTTGATCGCTCCCTGGTGGTCTCCAAGGTCAGCTTTCGCAAGCCCTCGATAGAAGTAGGCCCGAGAAAACTCCGGTTCGAGCTCGATCGCCTTCGTGTAGTCCTCAATCGCTCCCTGGTGGTCTCCAAGTCTGGCCTTTGAATTCCCTCGGTTGCCGTAGGCTCTGGCATTCTTCGGATCGAGTTCGATCGCCTTCGTGTAGTCCTTAATCGCTCCCTGGTGGTCTCTAAGGCCAGCTTTCGCGATCCCTCGGTTGAAGTAGGCACCGGCAAGATTCGGTTCGAGGTCGATCGCCTTCGTGCAGTCCTCGATCGCTCCCTGGTGGTCTCCAAGTCTGGACTTTGAATTCCCTCGGTTGCCGTAGGCTCTGGCATTCTTCGGATCGAGCTCTATCGCCTTTGTGAAGTCCTTAATCGCTCTCTGGTGGTCTCCAAGCTCAGCTTTCGCAACCCCTCGGTTGAAGTAGGCCCAGGCAACCTCCGGTTCGAGTTCAATCGCCTTCGTGTAGTCCTCAATCGCTCCCTGGTAATCCCCAAGGTCAACTTTCGCAAAACCTCGGTTGAAGAAGGCCCCGACAAGATTCGGATCGAGTTCGATCGCCTTCGTGTAGTCCTCGATCGCTCCCTGGTAATCCCCAAGGTCAACTTTCGCAAGACCTCGGTTGAAGAAGACCCAAGGCCTCTCCGGATCGAGTTCAATCGCCTTCGTGCAGTCCTCGATCGCTCCCTGGTGGTCTCCAAGCTCAGCTTTCGCAACCCCCCGGTTGAAGTAGGCCCTGGCAAAATTAGGTTCGAGCTCAATCGCCTTCGTGAAGTCTTCAATCGCTCCCTGGTGGTCTCCAAGCTCAGCTTTCGTAAAACCTCGGTTGAAGAAGACCCAAGGCCTCTCCGGATCGAGCTCAATCGCCTTCGTGTAGTCCTCGATCGCTCCCTGATAATCTCCAAGCTTATATTTCGCAACCCCTCGATTGAAATAGGCCTTGGCAAACTTCGGATTAAGTCTGATCGCCTTCGTAAAGTCCTCGATCGCTCCCTGGTAGTCTCCACGTCCGACCTTTGAATTTCCTCGGCTTAAGTAAACTCTACCCACCTCCCCGCAACCGGATTGAATCGTCACGAAAAACAATACAACCGCCAATAAAACCAGCCGTCTCATTACATATATCCTTTGCGGAGTAATTTTCGGCCTCGACGTCCGGATCGCGTACTTATAACGAGGAGAAAAAAAGAGCGCGCCCTCGTTCTGAGGGCGCGCCCTTTCGGCCGGAAACTTTTCCTGCCGGAATCACGACTGAAGAAAAGCTCTCTTACTTCTTCCGGCCCTTCTTCTTGGCGACTTTCTTTTTCGGGGCCGCTTTCTTCTTGGCCGCCTTTTTCTTCGGGGCGGCTTTCTTCTTCGGGGCGGCCTTCTTCTTGGCCGCTTTCTTCTTCGGAGCGGCTTTCTTCTTGGCGACCTTCTTCTTCGGGGCGGCCTTCTTCTTTCTCTTCACGCCGCCACGGGCCATCTTCGCCCGGGAGACGTCGCCTTTCGTATCGATGAAGTAGAGAAAACCCTTGGCCCTTTTCACTCCAACGCGGGCGACCTTCTGGGGGCGGCCCTTCCGCTCGCCCTTGCGGGCCATTTTGGCGCGGGAGATATCTCCGTCCTTGTCCAGGTAGTAGAGAAATCCCGCCTCTTTCTTCACGCCGGCTTTCGCCACTTTCTCAGCCATCTCTCAACCCTCCTTTTGCCGAACTCCGCCGCCGCGATCACCCTGAACGCCGGCGACTATGATTACCGATAAACGATCCCAAATTCCGCCCGGACCAGACGGAGCGGACCGAGTGTCATAGACGGTACCATGTTAGGAACTCGCCGGAAGCATGTCAAAACTTTTTTTGCCCCTCAATGACGGAAATGACGGATGCCGGTAAATACCATCGCCACGGATTTCTCGTCGGCCGCGGCGATCGATTCCCCGTCCCGTTTCGAACCGCCGGGCTGAACAATCACCCCGACGCCGGCGTCCGCCGCCAGGTCCACGACGTCGCGGAAGGGGAAGAAGGCGTCGGAAGCGAGGACGGATCCCCGGGTATCCAGTCCGGCGGCCCGCGCCTTCTCCACCGCCAGACGGGCGGCGTCGATCCGGCTCATCTGTCCCACCCCGATTCCGATCGCCCTCTTCTCCGCCGCCAGGACGATGGCGTTGGAGCGCGCGTGCTTGACCACCTTCCAGGCGAACTCGATATCGTCCCAGCGGGAAGAGTCGGGCTTTGTCTTCGTCACCACTTCCAGCGCTTCCCGGTCCCAGAGGAGAAGGTCTTCGTCTTGCACCAGAACTCCACCGCAAATCGATCTCAGCGAGCGGAAGGCGCGGCGCGGAGAGAATCCGCCCGGGACCTCCAGCAGGCGGAGATTTTTTTTGGCGGCCAGAACCGCCTTCGCGCCGGAGGAAAAAGACGGGGCGACCACCGCTTCCAGGAAAGTGGAGGCCAGCTCCCTCCCCAGGTCTTCCTCGACCGGACCGTTGACCGCGACCACGCCGCCGAAAGCCGACACGGGATCGGTGGAACGGGCGGCGCGATAACTCTCCGGGAGCGCGGTGCGGACGGCGGCCCCGCAGGGATTGTTATGCTTGACGATCACCGCCGAGCGGTCCCCCAGCTCCAGGGACACTGCCAGCGCGCTCTCCAGATCCAGGATGTTGTTGTAGGAAAGCGCCTTTCCCTGGAGAAGGACGCCGTCCAGAAGCGAGGTCCCGGGAAAACCGCCGTCAATCGCGTAGAGCGCCGCTTGCTGGTGGGGGTTCTCCCCGTATCTCATTCGAAGGCGCAGTTTCCCCGTCAGCTCCAATACCTCGGGAAACTCGCCCGGTTCCGCCGCGGCCAGGTATCGCGCCACGGCGCGGTCGTAGGCCGAAAGCCTTCGGAAAGCCCGGGCGGCCAGAAGGCGTCGGCTCGCCAGGGACACCTCCCCGGTATCGCGGTATTCTTCGACGACGGCGGGATAATCGTCCGGGTCGGAAAGAACGACCACGCCGGGGAAATTTTTCGCCGCCGCGCGCAGCAGCGCCGCGCCGCCGATATCGATCAGCTCGAGCGCCTGCTCGAGACCGGTGCCGTCGGAGACCTCTTCCGAAAACGGGTAGAGATTGACCGCCACCAGGTCGACCGTCCCGATGCCGGCCTCTTCGAGCTGGCGAAGGTCTTCCGGGTCGGACCGCCGGGCCAGAATGCCGGCGTGGACGGCCGGATGCAGTGATTTCACGCGGCCGGAGAGCATCTCGGGAAACCCGGTCAGCTCCGCGACCTCCACGATCTTCAGGCCCGACTCGCGCAACCGGCGGGCGGTCCCTCCCGTGGAGACGATTCTCCATCCGTGGGCGGACAGAAAAGACGCCAGTTCGTCCGCGCCGGTCTTATCCCAAACACTGATCAGAGCGGTCTTCATAACTTATTAATCAACTCTCTTTCGGCGAAGTCGGAAAAGGATTGCAAGCCCTCCGGAGTGCCGATGTCATAAAACGTTTCGGCCATCACCACCCCTCGGAGCCTTCCGCGGGAAATCAGGGCCGGGTAAACTTCCTTCTCCAGGGAGAAAGCTTCTTCGGCCGGGAAGAATTCGGAGAGCCGCCGCCGGCCATAGCTGACCCCGGCGTCGATATGGCCGAACTCGCCGGAGGCGGCCGACTTGGAATAAGCTTCCACCCGGCCATCCGGCCCCAGGCGCAGATTGCCGGGCGCGGACCGGCTGTTCGCGGAGACCGCGCTCAGAACCAAGTCGCTTTCGGTATTCAACCCGACCTCCCGCAGACGGCTCCAGTCGCCGGGGAGCAACGTGTCGCCGTTGAGCAGATAGAATTCCGGCTCGAGCAACCCGAGGGCCGCCTTCAGGGCGCCGCCGGTTCCCAGAGGATTTTCTTCCCGGGAATACTCGATCTTCAATCCGAACTCTTTCCCGTCCCGAAAACGCGCTTCGATCTTTTCGCCCAGCCAGCCGGTGCAGAGAAGAACCTTTCCCACCCCGAACCGCTTGAGATAGAGCAGCAGATACTCCAGGAACGGCCGGCCCGCGACCGGGGCCAAGCCTTTGGGCACGCTGCGGGTAAGGGGGCGAAGCCTCGTCCCCAGCCCTCCGGTTAGTATCACCGCCTGCATCCGCGAATTTCCCCTCTCGATAATTCCGCAAAAAGAACCAGCTCTCATTTCTCAGGATGCGATTATATATCCCCGTTCCCCCCGGCGCAACGCCGTCATTAACGCCTGAAACACGAAGGGATTCACCCCCCACCGTCCCAAACTGCTTATAAATAAACCCGATTTCCTGTATAGTCCGGAGTATGTCCGCCGGGCGAAGGTGGCCCACCGGCATCAGCCGCGGGAAGACCGAATCCTTCCGCCGGACCGGTGACTTTAACTTCCACTCCGCGGGATAAAATATGAAGACGGTCATCTTCGATATCGACGGCACGCTGGCCGACTGCGGAGCGAGGCTCCGCCATCTCCGGAAGGAACCGAAGGACTGGAACGCCTTCTTCGATGAGATCGAACTCGACCCGCCCAACGAGCCGGTCGTCGAGATCTGCCGGGCGATGCACCAGCGGGGTTACCGGATTTTGCTCTGCACGGGGCGGTCCGAAAAACTCCGGGGAAAAACCGAGGAGTGGCTGGCCCGCCACGAGATCCCCTACCACGAGATCCGAATGAGACCGGACGGCGATTTCCGCCCGGACGACGAAGCCAAGAAGAAGATGGTCGGGGAAGAAGAGAAGAAAGACGTTCTTTTCGTGGTCGAGGACCGGTCCCGGATGGTCCGGATGTGGAGGGAGATGGGCTTGGCCTGTCTTCAATGCGCGGAGGGCGACTTTTAACCCGGATTATGTCCAGCGCCATTTATGCGCGCAAACAACCACAATTTTAAATCAAAGATATTGGGTACGCGGATATAATACGAGATTGCTTCGTCGTTCCCCACCAATCTTGGTGGGGAACTCCTCGCAATGACTGTGAACCAAACCTATCTCATGCTCATTTATAACGCTTTGTGGAGCGACCGCAATACATCAAGGAGGCTGACATGAAATCTTTAACCGAGCATCTCTGGTTCCAGGTTCCCGCCCGCCGGGGGTTCCTCAATATCACCCCCCGGGTGGAGGAACTGGTAATCCGCAGCGGCGTGCGCGAAGGCCTGTGCCTGGTCAACGCGATGCACATCACCGCCTCGGTCTTCATCAACGACGACGAGTCCGGCCTGCACGCCGATCTGGAGGAGTGGCTGGAAGAGCTGGCCCCGGAGAAACCCCACTCCCGCTGGCGCCATAACAACGGCGAGGACAACGCCGACGCCCACCTGAAGAGAACGATTATGGGCCGGGAGGTGGTGGTGGCGATCACCGGCGGCAAGCTCGACTTCGGCCCCTGGGAGCGGATCTTCTACGGCGAGTTCGACGGGAAGCGGAAGAAAAGGGTCCTGGTCAAGATCATCGGCGAATAACGGTTTCCCGAGGGAAAACCGTTATGGTTCCATCGGGCGCGAGCCCTGGCCCATCGTATCACATTCGCCGTTGCTCGAGTCCGACGGCTTGATAATCGTGAACCCCGGCACTGGTTCCGCCTCCACGTATCCTTCGTGGTACATATCCATATAGACTTCCACGACGGTCTTTCCGCACCTCACCCGGTAGAGGTCTAAAATATTGCCGTATGGGTTCGGCGGGTCGCTGCTGACCGAGCCGACGCGATAATATCTCGGCCTTGTTCCGTCCGGACAGCGCAACCGGTTCAAGTAAGCCTTTTCGCCGCCGGGACCCTCGCAGCGAACGGGATTGTTACCGGAACCCAGATACCCCGGTTCCAGTCGCCTGATCTCCGGGATGGCATCGGCCGGCCGACCCGCCTTTGCCGGATCAAAGACGTTTTTGTGCAGATATTTATCAAGGGCGGCTGAGCGCGGAGTAATCATTACGCTTTGAGTCTTATCCCATGGATGCCATTTCAAGGGAACAATACTCCACAAATAGAAATCCCGATATTCGTAGCATTCAATCCGGTCTCCATCTAACCCGCGATATGTTGAAACGTAATAATCATCTCTGACCTGATGCAGATGGATCGGCTCTCCAAATATCTCTACCAAGTTGGTCAAGTTGGCGTTGAGTTCATAATAATCCGTAAGTATCTGTGAGATGCAGATCAGTTTATTACCGGGAAAATATTCCTGGAAGAGACTTCTATTCACCCCAGGACGAATTTCTCCGCTTGGACATAAAACTTCTTCAAGATATCCTTGGTATACGGCTATCGTTTCCTCCAGAGATAGTACATCAACCCATCTGCCTTCTTCGCCAAAGTGGACCTGATAACAGGAGGTTGCCGGTAAGCGCAATTCCCCGCAACGGGCGGGGCGGACGAACCACAGCACCGGGACGACGAGGGTTAAAGCAGCGGTTATGATTATCAACCGAGGTCTTTTCACTCGCCGATCAGTCAATACAGGTTCAGGGCGAAACCGATCGCCCGGGAAACGTCTTCCGTCTTGTCATTGGAAAGCGTCGTAATACACGATCCGATCTTATTCTTAAGAACGGTCTGGAGATGGTCGCAGTTGACGGCGCAATCTCTGGGCATATCGTCTTCTTTGGTCAGAACAACCTCGCTGGGAATATCGCGGATGATGGATGTCACCGGCGCGACCGTGATCTCTCCCAGGTACTCGCAGATGGAACTCCTGGTAAGAATCAAGACGGGCCGTTTCTTGTCCGGGCGCGAAAACTTATACCAGCGAACCTCCCCGCGCTTCATTCTTCACCCCAGGCTTGCTCTTCTTCCCACACGCCGAATTCGGATTTCGGCGGGGGACGAGCCCGGTATCCTTCAAAATGCCGCCGCTCAATCCCCGGCGGCGAAAGCCTTGAGGCTTGTCGTCAGTTTGGGAAAATCGTCGAGTATCCGCTTGTCGGATGTCACCAGCGTAGTATTAAAGTCTTCGGCCAGGGAAACATACTCGCAATCGTAGGCGGAACAGGAGGAGGCGGTTACCTTTTTCATAACCAGTGCCGAAGGGATGAAATATTCGCGGCCGCTCATCTGCGATTCTGCGCCGGCAATACAGCGAAGGGCGGCCTGCGGTTCAAGATCGCCGCGGCGGAGGTATCCGGCCAAAATGTTTCGGAATTCGGAGCGCCAAAGAATCGAAGAAACCCAGTAAGGATCCCGCTCAAGAGCTTTCTCCGCCGATCCGGTCATTTCTCCGGGAATCCAAAGATACGCGAGCGTGTTGACATCAACGACTATCATTTACGACCCGCGGTTTTCAAACCCGCCAGTTCCCGAGACGTAATATAGACACCCATAATTTCGCGAACGGCGCGGGCGTGTCTCAATACGTTATCCGCGTTGATGGGAGCGGGGCGCAAAACGCCTTCAAGGGTCGCGATGATCTCCTTATTGAGACTTCGACCGTGGGCCGCGGCCCGGGCTTTCAGGGCGCGATGCACGGCGGGAGGGACATGTTTAACGGTGATCGTGCTCACGACGCAACCATAACACATCCATTTCGGAAGTCAATCCTTCTTTGAAAACAGGAAACGGAGCCTGATTTTGCGACAATGCAAGGACTGACCCCTCAGATCAGGGCGGCGACCCGGTCGGCGATCGCCAGGCAGGCGGTCAGGCCCGGAGACTCGATGCCGACCAGGTTGATCAGGCCCGGCAAACCCGCCTCCGCCTCGCTCCGGATGACGAAGTCCCGGACCGGCTCCCCTTCCCGGTAAAGCTTGGGGCGGATGCCGGCCTGATCGGGGAAAAGATCCTCCTCCTCGATGAAGGGAAGGTAATCCTTCACCCCCAGGTAAAACTCCCGGCGGTGGGATTCGTCGACCCGGTAATCAATCTCGTCGACGTAGAAGGCGTTGGGGCCGAGCTTGAGCGCGCCGGCCAGGTCGATGACGGAGTGAAGGCCAAGACTGATGGCCGTCGGAGGGGGATAGACCAGCCGGCTGAGCCTACCCTTCTTGGAATCGGAGACCCGGAAATACTCGCCCTTGCAGGGATAGGTGGTCATCCCGGCGGCGGCGGTCTCCACGCCGGCCAAGGCCGCGATTTTGGCCGCGCCCAGACCGGCGCAGTTGACCACGACCGGGCTGAAGACGCGGAATTGAGAGCCGTCGGCTTCGCGGCCGGCGACCGTGAAGCCGCCGGTGGAGGGCTCGACCGCCTCCACCTCGCAGCCGTAAACCACCACGGCGGATGAGGAGGCCTCCCGCTCGAGATCCTCCATCAGCCGGTGGCTGTCGATGATGCCGGTCTCGGGTGACAAGAGCCCCGCGACTGCCCGGACGTCGGGCTCCAGCCGGGCGGTCTCGGCGCGGTCCAGCAGCCGTAGTCCCTCCACCCCGTTGCGGTCGCCGGAGGCCTTGATCTTCTCCAGGATCTTAACCTCATCCTCGGAGCGCGCCACCAGGAGTTTGCCGGTCTTGCGGAAAGGGATCCCCCGCTCCTCGCATCTCCGGTAGAGAGCCCGGCGTCCTTCCACGCACAGAGTTGTCTTCAGAAAATCCGGAGGATAGTAAAGGCCGGCGTGGATCACCTCGCTGTTGCGGCTGCTCGCCTCGCGGCCGAAGCCGTCGTGCCGCTCCAGGACGACGATCTCGCCGCCCCGGGAAGAGAGCCGGGCCGCGACCGCCAGGCCGATCACCCCGGCGCCGATGATGGTGATGTCGACAGTCTCCATACACGGATTCCAGATTTGAGATTTTAGATTCGGGTTATGCTCCGCACCCACGGCCCTCTTCTTTTTAGACTACGAATCACACCCGCCCTCCATTACTTCGTTCAGGAGAGGCGGGCAGACAAATTGACACAGATGCGGACCGGTTTGTTGCTCCGCACCCTATCCCCCTGTTTTAGACAGGATTAACAGGATGGACCCCGATAAAAGACCATCGGGGCAGGCACGATAATTGCTCCGCACCCTATCCCCCTTTGTTCTCACGCAAAGGTTAAATGAGAAGGCTGGCCTCCTGCGAGCTGTGATAGTATCGCGCTCGACCAACCCGGGCTCTAAGGCCCAAGAAAGGAGACCAGCCGTGAACAAGGATATCATCG
>PUNC01000238.1 GCA_003551625.1 PVC group bacterium
GGTCCAGGGCCGTCCGCTCCAGCGTCTCCAGGTCGGGCCCCCGGACCTTTATTCCCATGGGCGCGCGCATCCCGGTCTGAAGCATCACCAGCCGGGTCTCGATCGGCTGGAGCTTGGTGGCCGAGGTGGTGCCGGGAATCGCAGCGGCCCGGACGATCTCGTCCCAGATGTCATCGGGGGAGCGGATGCGGTCGCGCCACTGCCGGTAGGGCCGGCCCCGGCGGTCGGGGATCAGGTCGCCGTTTTCATCGCGCTCGAACTCCCCGCGGTCGCGGTCGTAGCGGAAATTCAACCGCCGGCCCGCGGCGTCGGTCCTGTATTCGGGCTTATAATGAATCACCGTCTCGATCATCGAGACCGGCGCGGGATCGAGGGCGCTCTCGGCGCGGCCGAGCTTGCCCACGACCAGATCCACCTCGGGGACCGAGGCGATGGCCTTGTCCTGGTAGGACATCACCTCCAGGACTTCCCCGATCGAGGCGTGCGGCATCGTGGTCGGCATCCATAGGAAAGACCCCTCGTCAAGCGGGGGCATGAACTCTCGGCCGAGACCGGGAAACTCGTGAACCGCCCAGGACCAGGGCCGGCTTCGGCGCAAGCCCTCCGCGCCCAAGCCGGTCGCTTCCAGGGCCGCGGGGACGAAGGAGAAGACGGAGGCAAAGCCCAGCCAGACGACCAGGCCGAAGACGACGAGAAACGCCGGCATGGAAAGAAAGAGACCCTTATGGGCCAGGCACCAGCCCAGCAGGCGGCGATAAAAACGAAGGATAAGGCCGAAGACGCCCAGCAGCCCGCCAATCAGGACGACGAGGAAGACGATGTTCCGGAGCATCCCGCGTTCCGGGCCCAGCGGCTCCCAGATCCGGGCCAGGATCAGGACCACCGCGATCAGGGCGACCACGCTCGACCCCCACCTTACAATCCCCCGAGACCATTGAGCCGAACGGCCGGCGATCACGGCTCCCAGCCGGCCCTTCCGGAGCAGTGAATCCGCCCGCGCACCCGAAAGGCGCCAGACGCTGACCGCCAGCAAAACCGACGCCGCCAGCCAGCCGAAGGTCCATCCCCGGGCGATGCTCACCGCGCCCGCGACCGCCGCCGCCAGACCCAGGCCGAAGTAAAAGCCGCGCTTGAGCCGCCGGAAGTCGAACCGCCCGGCGACCAGCAGCTGCACGGCGGCGGGGACCACCGTCATCGCCAAAAAGACCGAGGCGATCAGGACGAAGGTCTTGGTGAAAGCCAGGGGGATGAACATCTTGCCCTCGGCCCCGGTCATGGTGAAGACCGGGAGAAAACTGACCACGGTGGTGGCGATGGCGGTCAGGACCGCCGAGCTCACCTCACCGGCGGAGCGGTAGACCACCTGGAGGCGGCTCTCGGACGGATCGGCCTCGCGCAGGTGCCTGAAAGCGTTCTCGGTCATGATGATGCCCATGTCCACGATCGAGCCGATGGCGATGGCGATCCCGGCCAGGGAGACCAGGTTGGAGTCGATCCGGAACAGCTTCATCAGGATAAAACAGCCAAGCACGGCCAGGGGAAGCATGGCGCTGATCACCAGGGCGGCGCGCAGGTGCATTATCATCACGATGACCACGATCACGGTGACCAGGATCTGCTGGACCAGGGCGTCGTTGAGGGTGGCCAGGGTCTCGTGGATCAGGCCGGTCCGGTCGTAGAAGGGGACGATCTCGAGGCGGCTGATCGTGATCCATTCCGGCCAGTCCCGGCGGGGGTGGTTCCGCAGCCATTCCAGCCACCCTTCCTGGTTGAGCTCGGCCGAGACGAAGGCCTCGAAGTCCCGCCCGGCCGCGAAGGAGACCACCTCGCGGGGGGAGACCCGTTCCCAGTCCACCACGGCCCGCTCGGGAAGGCCCGGGCTGATCTCCTCGATCCGGGCCTTGACGTTTTGAATGGCCTCCAGGGGATTGTGCCCCTCGCGGACGACGACCACGCCGCCGACGGCCTCGGCGCCGAAGACGGTCAGGGCGCCGCGGCGGCCGGCCGGCCCCCGACCGACCACGGCCACGTCTTTAACCCGGATCGGCAGCCGGTCGGGGCCCGGGCGGACCACGGCCCGCTCGATGTCTTCCAGCTCCCGGATGAAACCCCGGCCGCGTACGATATACTCGACGCGGTTGATCTCGGTCACCCGCGCGCCCACGTCAAGGTTGCTCCGGCGCACGGCGTTGAAGACCTGGCCCAAGGTGACATCGTGGGCCCGGAGGGCTTCGGGATCGACGTCGACCTGGTATTCCATCACGTAGCCGCCCACCGAGGCGACCTCGCTGATGCCTTCGGCCGCCAGCAGGCCGTAGCGGACATACCAGTCCTGGATTCCCCTGAGCTCGTGGAGATCCCACCCTCCGGCCGGATTGCCGTCGGGATCGCGCCCTTCGATGGTATACCAGAATACCTGGCCCAGAGCCGTCGCGTCCGGCCCCAGGGCGGGCTGGGCGTCGGGGGGGAGAAGGTCGGGGGGGAGGCTGTTGAGCTTTTCCAGGATGCGCCCCCGCGACCAGTAAAACTCGATGTCGTCGTCGAAGATCAGGAAGACGATGGAGACGCCGAACATCGAGTTGGACCGCACCTCCCGCACGCCCGGGATGCCCAGCAGCGAGACGGTCAGGGGATAGGTAACCTGATCCTCGACGTCCTGGGGCGAGCGGCCCGGCCAGTCCACGAAGACGATCTGCTGGTTCTCCCCCAGGTTGGGGATGGCGTCCACCGGAATCGGGGCGCGCGGGAGCCAGGGGATATTCCAGTCGAAGGGGGCCACGGCCGTCCCCCAGAGAACGATCGCCGCCAGGAGCAGGAAGACGACCAGTTTTTCCTCCAGGAAGAAGAGGATGAACCGGTTGAGCAGGCCTTCACCTTTGGGTTTTTCCGGCGTTTCCATAATTTAAAATCTGAAAAAGCGGCTTGAAGCCGGCGCCCCCCCACCCTGCCCTCTCCCCAAGGGGAGAGGGCATTTGTGTTTCGTCTTTTTTTTTCGCGGCGCGGACCTTCGGGCCCGCCTTTCCTTCGCGGGGCTGAAACCCCGCACCACGTTTCTGATGGGCGGCGCTTGAGCCGAAGGCTCATCCGCCCCCAACGGAGAAGCCCCGCGCTACGGCGAGGCGAGGGTGGAGACGATCTCGCCGCAGCGCAGCATCGCCGCGCCGAAATAGGGATTGGTTATCTCGGTCGACGACTGCAGCCAGAAACCTTCGCGCCCCTCGACCATCGGACAGAGGGCCCGGTAAACCGGCCGGACGCCGCCGGTCCCGAACCGCCCGACGGCGGCGGTCAGCGCGTCGCTGAAGCGCTCAAATCGCCGTCTTTGGGCGCTGATATCCTCCGTCCCCGCCAGGGCGTTCAATCCCGCGGAGAGCTCAGCCGACAGGTCATCCCAACGGGCACGATCTCCCTCCTCGATCACGGTTTCGGCCAGGGACGCCGCGCCCTCCGCCGCCCGGGCGATCGAGGCCGCCGCGGACGGATCGTCGCCGGCCAGGGCGGCGACCAATTCAAAATTAACCTCCAGCAGGCGGGCCAGCTCCTCCGACAGCTCCTCCAAAACGGCGTGATCGTGGTCGTGGAAGGGCGAGGCGGGATCCTGGACGGGGGGGGATTCACCATGATCGTGATCGGGCGCCGGGGCCGGTTGCTCGGGACCGGGAGCGCCGTGATCGTGGACCGGGGGAGGACCGCCCTCCGGAGACATCATACTGGGACGGCCGCGGATCTGGAGTTCGCTGTCGATCTTGAACTGGCCGTGGACGACCACGATCTCGCCTTCCTCCAGACCCTCCCGGACGATGTAATAGTCGCCCGCCCGAGGACCGAGGAGGACCTCCCGCGGCTCGAAGGTCGGCCGCTCGACCCCGGGGACACTGATATACACCAGGGAACGACGCCCGGTGAAGAGGGGCGCGGAGGCCGGAATCACCAGCGGCCCGAGGCGCTCTTCATGGTCGGGATGATCGTCATGAACAACGTCTTCGTCAGGGGCGGCAGGATCGTGGTGAGAGGAGTGGGCGTCGTGAGCGTCCTGATCGTCAGGGACAGGGTCTTCGTCATGGTCGCGCGGCGGAGCGTGAAGCCGGCCGCGGACGAAGAGCCCCGGTTTGAGACGGCCGTCGGGGTTGGGCGCCTCGGCGCGGAAACCGACAGTGCGCGTGCGCTCGTCGAGGACCGGATCGATCCAGGTCACCTCCCCCGCGAAGGTTTCGCCGGGGTAGGCAGGCAGCGTGAAACGGACCGGGCTGCCCGCTTCGACCCAGGCCAGTTCCGTCTCGTAGGCCTGCAGGCGAACCCAGACCGTGGAGAGATCGGCCAGACGGACCAGCAACCCCCCCTCTCCCAGGCGATCCCCTTCTCTTCCGCCCAGGGTCTTGACCACGCCGTCGATCGGACTCGCCACGCGGTAGGTCCGCGGCACCTCGCCCGTCTCAATGATCTCTTCAATCTGGCCCGGAGA
>PUNC01000194.1 GCA_003551625.1 PVC group bacterium
CGCTCCGCCGGGCTTACCATATGCTGCAGGCGGTCGAGCTTGACGAAGGAGAGCATACCGTTCGTTTTTACTTCCACTCCCGCCACCCCGCTTTTCTAATTCCGAAAGCGGTATCGCTGGGGTTGGTCATCTTCGGTATACTTTATTGCCTCCGCCAGCGCCGCCACTGCCGCCGCTTGGAAGATTCAACAGGCTGTTAGGGGTTTAGACTTTTAGACTGTTAGGCAACGGCTGGGAAAATAGTCCAATTCCCAGCGTCTCCGCGCGAGAATAAGGGGCCGAGGGACTGGGCTTTTACCGGATCACAGAACACCGATCACGGATTACTGGCCTTTTGAGGGTGCGGAGCAAATTTATCCTGTAGATTCTGTTAAGATGGCTGCCCCGATAGTATTTCATATGCGCTATGCGCGAAGCGGAGCATAACCGGAATCTTTAATCTCTAATCTGAAATCCACAATCTCGAATCTGAAATCTGGAATCCGTAATCTGTCTTTATGAAGATCGCTTTTCTCCACAAGTATCCGTTCCCCTACTTCGGGATTATGTCATTGAGCGCGACGCTGCCGGCCCGCCATCGCCGGGAGGTCTTCGTGGGCGATCTCGAAAAGGACGTGGCCGGAAAGGTGGTCGCCTACCGTCCGGAGGTCATCGCCGTTCCCCTGATGGCCCTGGAATACCACTGGGCGCTGGAGACACTTTCCCGGATCAAGAACCGCCTTCCGGAAGCGATTGTTGTCGCCGGTTACATCCACGCCGTCTCCCGGCCGGAGATAATCGAGCATCCCCTGATCGACGCGGTCTGCCTGGGGGAGGGGGAATATTCCTTTCCCGACCTTTTGGACCGATTCGAACAAACCGGAAAGCTTGGGAAAACGGACGGCTTCTGGGTCAAGGAGGACGGCAGGATACTCAAGAGCGAACGATCCCGCCTGGTCCCGGATCTTGACGCCCTCCCGGACGAGGACCGGGCGCTTTACTACGATAAGTATCCCGTCCTGGCCCGGGATAAGCTCAAGCATTTTATGGCATCGCGCGGCTGCCCCTTTTCCTGCTTTTTCTGCTGCCACCAGGTTTACCGCCGGCTTTATCGCGGGCGGGGGGGCTATGTCCGCCGCCGCTCCCCGTCCAACACCGTTCGCCAGGTCAAGGAGGTCGTCCGGCGCTGGGGCGCCCACTCGCTTTGTTTCCTTGACGACGTTTTCGTTATGGATGCGGAATGGCTGAGAAAATTTTCGGAACACTATCGCAGCGAAATCGGGCTGCCGTATTTCTGCGCGGTTACGCCCCAGCATATGACCGAAGAGATCGCGGCTCTGCTGGCCGACAGCGGTTGCCGCACCGTTAATTTCGGAGTGGAGACGGCCGACGAAAAAAAGCGTTTTGAAGTGCTCAACAAGCGCGTCACCGACGCCCAGATCTTCGAGTGCGCCCGCCTGGTCAAGAAGCACGGGATGAAGATCCAGACCACGATGATCTTCGGCCTGCCGTTCGAGACGGTGGACGAGGCTTTCGGGAACATAAGCTTCAATATCCGTCTCGGGACCGATTTTATGGCCTCCAACATCCTCCTGCCCTTCCCCGGAACCCGGATCGAGAAGATTGCGCTGGAGGCCGGGATTCTTGCCCCGGATTACCTGAACGACCCCCGCTACCGGGGGATTCACCTCGAAAGCGTATTTAAATTCCGGGATATCGAGGTGATAGAGAGAGTGCAGAAGATCTCGCACCTGGCGGTGAAGTTTCCCTTTTTGCTTCCGCTCTTTCGAAAGATGGTTAGAATGAAGAGCCAGTCGCTGTTTTTCCTGGTGTATGTGGCGACCTCGATGTGGCGCTATAAGTCGGAGAAGCCGATCTCCTGGCTGGAGGTGATGAAGGTATTCTGGCGATCGCGAAAAAACTACCTCAATTCCGAAAAATGAAGTCCATCGCGATAGCTCTTTTAAGTTTTTTTTGGATAATTAACGCAACGGCGTATCCGACGGAAGCGGGTGATCTCTTTCGTGCCACGGAAGAGAATTCCGTCGAAATGCTCCGGGACCTGATCGCCGCCGGAGCGGATGTCAACGCCAGGAATCGCAACGGTTGGACGCCGTTGATGGCCGCCGCCGCCCGGGGCAGCCTGGAAGCGGTCGAATTTCTCCTCGCCGCCGGCGCCGATCCCGACGCCGCTTCGGAGACCGAATATTACTCCGGTTTCACCGCCTTGATGGCGGCCGCCTACAACGGCCACGCCGATATTGTCGAGGCCTTGCTGGCCGCCGGCGCCGATCCCGACGCGGCGGATAAACACTACTACGGCGAGACCGCCCTGATGCTGGCGGTCAAGAGGGGCGACCTGGAGAGCGTCGAAGCCCTGATCGGTGCCGCCGCCGATGTGAACGCGGCCAATTGGAGGGGCGTGACGGCGCTGATGTATGCCGCTTCCTATGGGCATCTGGAGATAGTCAAGAGCCTGTTGGCGGCGGGAGCGGATCCCGCCGTTCGCGACGACGCCGGTCTGGACGCGCGGCGCTGGTCGGCTCTGGCCGGGGACCAACGCCGGGAGGTCCGCCGTCTCCTGCGCGACCGGAGAATGCCGGAACGGTGAAGGCGGCGATGGCGCTTCCGGCTTTCGTGAAGCAGTAATCCGGAGATGTATTCCGGGGAGAGCGCTGCTGTGAAAAAAGTTCCGCGTCAGCTTCAAAAATCGGACATCGCGGCCGTTGCCGTTCTCGTATTGTCGGTCGCGATACTGCTTCTGCCCGCCCTGGCCGGCCTCCGCGGAATCTTCCAGGACGACCAGGCGATGGACGTTTATCCCTGGCATTACTTCATCTCCCGCCATTTTCAAAACGGCACCATTCCTCTCTGGAGAGCCCATACCTGGGCCGGCGCGGTTCCTTTCTACGCCCGGTATTACTCCGACACTTATTATTTCGCGTTATGGCCGTTCTTCCTGCTCGCGCCCCTGCGAAACCTCGACCGGGCCTACCTGGTCCTGACCCTGGCGCCGCTGTTTCTTCATTACGCCCTGGGAGCGGTCGGGATGTATGTCTTCGCCCGCCGCTCGATGAAAGCCCGGCCTCCTGGATCCTTCATCGCCGCCTGGGTCTATATTTTCAGCCCGGCGATGATGTATTCCTATGTCTGGTTTCCGATCGTGGCGGTGCAGGCGTGGCTGCCCTGGTTCCTCAACTCGGTGGCGGCCATCGACCGGGGACGTTTCTGGAAGAACGCTCTCTGGGCGGCGGTCTTCATCGCCCTGATGGCGCTGGCCGCCAGTCCCCCTCACCTCGGGTATATCCTGGCGCTGGCGGCCCTGATGGCCGGAGGACTGGGGTTGCGGAGGTGGTTGCGAAAGGAAGGATCGCGCGCCTGGCGTCCGCTGGCCGGTTTGCTGGCCGCCGGAGTTATCAGCGTTCCCCTGGCCGCGGTTTACTGGACCTCCTCTCTGGAGGGTTCCTTCCACGCCGAGCAGCACATCGACTTCACCTATGAGGCCGTTACCGGCGAGGACGGCAGCCTCCCTCCGCCTTACCTAATAACCCTCCTGGCGCCCGACCTTTTCGGCACGGTGACCGGCCGGCGGGTCTGGGGGGCCGACATCTCCTACCAGGCGCGCTACTGGGAGGCCAATACCAGCGGGGGGATGCTGTTGATCTTTCTGGCGTTGGCGGCGGTGATCCCCCTGGGCGGACGCCGCTTCGGCAATCTGCGTTATCGCTTCTGGACTTACTACGCCCTGGGGGCCTGGATCTTCGCCATCCTTTGCGCCCTGGGCAGGCACACGCCTTTCTACTCGCTGTTTTTCCGGGCGGTGCCCCTGCTTTCTCTGTTCCCTTATCCCATCCGCTACCGCCTTGTCTCCTGCGTGGCCGTGGCCCTGCTGGCCGGGATCGGGACCGACAACCTTCTCCGCTGGTCGCGGGCGAATTCGTTCTGGCCGAAGACGCGGGTCTGGGTTTACCTGGCCGTGGCGACCGTGCTGACCGCGCTGGCCCTGCTCTGGCCCCAGGACCTGACCGATTTTCGCCTGGGAAGGCTGGAGGGGCTCTCGTCGCCCTGGGTCTTCCCCGGAGTTCGCGAGGTCTTTCTCCGGGGCTGGGGGGACTGGTTCCTGCTGGGTCCGGCAACCTACCTTCTCGGCGCGGCGGTGGTTCTCGTTCTCGCCACCCGCTTTCTCCGGGGGCGCGCCTCGGGACGGGTGTTTCCGGCGGCGGTCGTCGCGGAGGCGGCGATCTTCGGGGCGCTCTGCCTGTATTTCAGCACCTTCGGCCGTTACGACCGGCTCCCGGAACACGAGCGCCATCTCCGCCCTTCTTCCCATCCTATGATCCAACGGGTGCTGGGTCCGCTGGCGTCCCTCCGCGCCGATCCCGAATTGCGCTGGGCCTCCGACCAGCCGTTTCACGACAACTTCTCGCAGCTCGACGAGAGCTGGGCCTTGATGGGCTACGATATGAAGCCGCTGGAGAGCCGTTTCAAGGAGGCGATCGAAGAGGCTTACGGGATGGAGATGGATTGGCCGATCTACTGGCATCATCCCCATCCCCGGCACCCCGGGTTTTTAACCAATATGTCGGTCGGCTATCTGATGACCACCAAGCCGGAGAATCCCTTTGGCGGGACCGAGACGGTCCGGATCGACCGTTCCCCCGATCTTTACGTGCATACCAACCCCCGCCCCCTGCCGCGGGCCTTCACCCTCGACCGGCTCGTTTTGGCCGGATCCGAACCGTCTCTCCGCGCTCTGGTCGGGGGCGATCTCCGCGCCGGGGTCTTTATCGAGGAGATCGACGAAACTATTCCCCCCGCCGCGGTGATCCTCCTGGAGGAGTATCTGGCGGAGCTCGGCTACGAGGCTGAAGAGGCCGTCACGGATGACGATGACGGAGAATCGCCGGAGCGGGTCGATGAAACGGACTGGTGGGACTATTATTTCCGCGAGGGTCGGGATGAAGCGGCGCGGGAAGCCTTCGAGCGGCTCCAGGCCGCCAACCGGATCGTTCGTCTCGATCTGAGCCATCCCAACCGGGTCGAGGTGGAGGTTGACGTCGCGACGCCCGCGATGCTGGTCCTGACCGAGACCTGGTATCCCTACTGGCGGGTGGAGATCGACGGCGAACCTTCCGTCATCCACCGGGTCAACTACTGCCAGCGGGGGGTCTGGCTGGATGAAGGAATGCGGGCGGTCAGGTTCAGTTTTCACCCCCCGCTCTGGCGGATCGGGGGAATCGTCTCGCTGGTCTCCTGGGGATTGCTTATCGTTGGAGTTCTCTTTCACCGTTTCCGTCAACGCACACGGGAAAAAGGCAGTATTTAGCCCGGATTATTCATAATCCGGGCTGTTTTGATCACCGGATAAAGAAGAATCAAGCCGGATAGTGCGGGGGCTGGGGGGAAATTTTTCGAGACACTGTTAACCCCGGGCTTACGAGGCTGTCCGACAACTGTCAACTTTGGCCAATTTTAGTCATTGCGAAGCCCCGCAGCGAAGCGGAGGGGCTGAAGCAATCTCAATCTGTTGCCGGCCAATATATTGTATTCGAAAATTGAGATCGCTTTGTCGCTTCGCTCCTCGCGATGACAATTCGGGGTTTGTCGGACAGCCTCTTACGCCCGGGGCTACGGGAGTATCGCCTCCTGCGGAGGCTCAAAATAGAATCCCCGCAGGGGATGAAACAAGATTAGCCCCGGGCGTTAGCCTGGGACAAGAAACGAATAAATAAAATAATGCAAGCCCCCGCAGGGGGCGACACGGGTTTAGACCCGGCGCACACCCGGAGCAATAGTTGTTGATATATACAACATATGTTGTAATATAATACAACTATGAGAATGCTGGACATAACCAGGTCTTCTCTCAGGTCCAAATTGCTCGCCTTCTATTTTACGAACCCCGGGACCAGGCTACATTTGCGGGAGCTGGCCGAGAAACTGGATGAGAACGCGGGTAACCTTTCCCGGGAGTTGAAGCGTCTCACGGATGAGGGGCTCTTCCGGGCCGAAAAGATCGGCCGTCAAAAATATTTCCACTTGAATGAAGAATATGGCCTTTATCGGGAAATAAAGGCGATCGTTTCAAAGACTGTCGGCTTGCCCATCCAGTTGAAGAGGATCTTCGAGAAGGAAAAGAAGATCCTCTTCGCGTTTATCTACGGTTCTTACGCTTCCGGTTCGGCTTCGATGGACTCCGATATTGACATTATGCTCTTGTTGGATGGGTCGGAATTCGACGAAAACCGGATTCAGAGGGAGATCGTTTCGCTGGAGCGGACGCTCGGCCGTGAAATCAACTGGAGTTACTTCCCGATTGAGGAGTGGATCGCCAAATCGCAAAAAGACGACAGCTTTGTCGGCAATCTGCTTAAAGAGCCGGTGATAATGATAAAGGGTGATGAGCGCGAACTACGACGACTTGGTCCGAAACGGCAGGCTTAAAAAAGTCTCCGGCCGCGGGCACGATCAGGCCGCGCGTCTCCTGAAACGATCATCGCGGGATTTGCAGACCGCGGAGCTATTGCTTTCTCAGGACGAAGCCGCGGCTATGGACTTGATATATAAGGGCGTATTTCACGCGGCCAAAGCCCTTCTGCGTCTTCAGGGGTATCGCCCCGGCGCGCGGAAGCAGCATATGGGCGTAGTGGAGGCGGTTGTGAGGACGCTCGGAAAGAAATCCGAGCTGCTGCTCCTTTTTTTCGACAGGTTGAGAAGGAAAAGAAATGTATTCGAGTACCAGGCGGTCTTCTCTATGTCTTCCGCGGAGTTGCGCAACGCGCTGGCCCACGCTAAAAAATTGATCGGTGAAATTCAGGAAAATATTCGTAAGAACCACCCGGTTTAAAAGCGGGCGACACAGGAATAACCCCGGGCGTAAGCCCGGGGGATAAAATGGGACACACATTCTCTAGGATACTTCTCCACGTGGTCTTCAGCACCCAGGGCCGACGGAACATTCTTTACAAGAATATGCGTGGAAAGATGCTGGCCTACATTCAAGGGATTGCCCGCAACGAAGGCGTCCAGATCATTAAGTCCGGCGCGGTTGACGAGCACATTCACCTGTTGCTTGAAACCAAGCCAGCGCATTCCCCCTCCGATATTGTCAGAAAAATCAAGAGCAATACATCGAAGTGGATACATGAAACATACCCCAACCTCCGGGATTTCGCCTGGCAGAGAGGTTTCAGTGCGTTTTCAGGCAGCGAGTCGGCCCTGCCTGAGGTGATCCGCTACATAAACAATCAAGAGGAGCATCATCACAGGATCTCGTTCGGGGAAGAGTTGAAACGTTTTTTCGATCGGCACAAGATACAATACGACCCCAAGCATTATCTTGATTGAGTGTGTCGCCCCCTGCGTGGGCTGGAGGAAGATTTTAGAGACGTAGCTGACCCCGGGCTGACGCCCGGGGCTACGAAGGTATCGCCTCCTGCGGAGGCTCGGGGGTGCCGCCCCCTGCGGGGGATTGAAGAAAATTTGAGACATTCCATCCCCCCGGTTGACACCGGGGGCTAAGAAGTATCGCCTCCTGCGGAGGCTCAAAATGAATCCCCGCAGGGGATGACACAAGGTTAGCCCCGGGCGTCAGCCCGGGGACAAAGAGCTAACGAAAAATAATTAAGCCCCCGCAGGGGGCGGCACAGGATTAGCCCCGGTCGTCAGCCCGAAGAGAAGTCAGGTCGTTATTTTTAATCCCCGCAGGGGATGACACAAGGATAGCCCCCGGGCGTAAGCCCGGGGACAAGGAGCGAACGAAAAATAATTAAGCCCCCGCAGGAGGCGACACAAGGTTAGCCCCGGCCGTCAGCCCGAAGAGAAGGCAGGTCGTTATTTTTAATCCCTGCAGGGGATGACACAAGGATAGCCCCGGGCGTTAGCCCGGGGACAAGGAGTGAGTTTTAATAATGAGCCCCCGTAGGGGGCGACACAGGCATAGCCCTGGGCGTATTTCATCTCTGTTCGTAGTCCACGGCTTCAGCCGTGGTTTCAGCCCCCGCAGGGGGCGGCACAGCGCGGAGCAATTATCGCGCCTGCCCCGGTAGTCTTTCATCGGGGTTAGGATGCCTGCCCCGATAGTCTTTCATCGGGGTTAGGATGCCTGCCCCGACGGTTTTTCATCGGGGTCTAAAGTTTCAGGGGGCAAAGGTGAGGAGCAAAGTTAACCCAGCGTCTCAGCGTCTCCGCGCGAGAACAAAGGGGGCGAGGGACTGGGCCTTTACCTGATCACAGAACGCCGATCACGGATTACGGGCTTTTTGAGGGCGCGGAGCAAACCAGGGAATTTGAAATTTGTTTTAATCACATTCCATCACATTCCATCGTTTGTTTGAATTGAGTCTCAAGCAATGTCCGAAAACGATAAAATCCGGCCGCGGAAGTTGAAATGGATTCTTCTCGCCGCGATTATCGCGACGGCTATCTTCTTCCGCGTTTACGATCTCGACCGCTTCTCCCAGGCCGGCGGCGACGACGTCGAGTTCAGGTATCATCTGCCCTCCAACGTCCGGATTTTCAGACAGGGGCTCGAACGCCTTGACGCGCGGGCTCCCGGACCCCAGTCCGCGTTCCTGGCCGCGGTCTATCTCTCCCACTGGGACGTCAACCGGACGGTGACCTCCTTCGCCAAGCCTTTCTTTCTCCTCGAGCTGGGCTTGCTCGATAATATTATCGGCCTCTCCCACCCCGATCCTCTCATCAACGTCTTTCGCCTTCACCTGTGGATGGCCTTCCTGGGTGCGGCCACCGTGGTGCTGGTTTACCTGTTGGCCGCGCGCTTGGGAGGGGAAAGGGCGGGTCTGGCGGCGGCCTTCCTGGTAGCGGTTTCCCCCTGGGCGGTGAGATACTCCACCTGGGTCCTGCACGTGGCCGGCGGCGGCTTCTGGCTGGTTCTGGCCCTGCTCGCGGCCGTGGCGGCCGACCGGAAAGACCGGCCGCTGAGGGTCCTGTTATACGGCGCGATCCTGGGGATCGCGGTCTATTACAGCACCTCGATGATCTGGCCGGCCTTTTTCCTGGCGATATTTGAAATCCTGAGAAGGTCGTATTCCGCCGTCGCGAAAAGAAGGCCCCCCCGCCCCGCCGGGAGACTGGTCCTTTTCGGCGCCGGGCTTGTCCTGCCGCTGGCGCTCTGGGAGGGAATAAATGCTCTCGCGGTCGACTTTTTTAAGAATATAGTCGGTTTGAACAACCTGCCCCGCCCGCATCTTTGCGGCCTGGCCGAAGGCCCCCACACCTTCCTTCTCCGCTTGCTCCAGACCTTCAAGGACAACGCCGGCCGCAGCGTAAACCTTCCCCTCGACCGGATATATTTCTTCCGTCACCTCAAGGACAGCGACGGCTGGTTGTTTCTCGCTCTGGTTTCGGCGGCGCTGGTCTACGCCGTTTATGTCGCCTGCCGCGGCGATAACCCTCGGCGCCCGACCCGACTTCGGCTTTTGTTCCTGTTTCTGGGGACCGCCTGGATAATGAACTACAGCGGGGGAACCCAGGTCGCCCGTCACTACTATGCCGCCGCCCTGGCCGGTTTCGTCCTGGCCGGCGACTTGGTGGGGAAGCTCTTTTCTTATCGCCCGCGTTTTGCCGCCGTCATCGCCGGCCTGGTCTTCCTGGCGGGGGTTTGGAACTTTTTCCGTCTTGAGGACTACCGCCGTTCCCGCCAGGGGCCGGCCCGTTTGATGGAGTGGGAGCGGCAGGCTTCTTTTATCGGCCGGATCGCCACGCCCGGAATGCAGACGATGGATCTCTGGCCGACGCTGACCCCGGTTTATACTTGGGAGGAGCTGAGACGTTTTGCCGCGGCCGCGCCCGGGGCGCACGTGATGTATTCGGATTATATCGGTATCGCCCACGGGGCCTGGTTTTACCATATTCCCGATCAGTTCGAGATGGCCCAGGCGATGCGGCGCTGCGAGGAAGTTGTTTTCGCGACCGACTCCTATCTTTCCTACGACCCGATGCTCTACGAGAACGAGTTTTATTACTGGGGCTTGTTCCGGAGTCGCCCCGGGGATTTCGATCCCCGGATCAGGGTGGTTCCGGCGCGCGAAGTCTTTTCAGTCCACCGCCGCCTGGGAAGGGACGAAGAGTATCTTGACGAATTGCGCCGGATCTTCGAGCGGCCGCCGCCCGTGGTGATCCCGGCCTGGAGAGATATGATCACTTTTCCCTATATGAAGCCGACCCCCCGTCCTTCTTTTCTGGTCGAGGGAATTCTGAGCGCGGTTGC
The DNA here is from genome assembly GCA_003551625.1 of PVC group bacterium. Classification (GTDB taxonomy): domain Bacteria; phylum Auribacterota; class Erginobacteria; order Erginobacterales; family PUNC01; genus PUNC01. Next base: position 10,211 of record PUNC01000194.1, read on the forward strand.
CTGCCTGGCTTTTACCTTGTATTGTTTTAAGAAACGAGTCTGTTAGGGATTTAGGCTGTAGACTATTAGGTAACGGCTGGCTAACCGGCCTGAAAAAATATCTCGCGCCCGCCCTCCATTACTTTGTGCAGGAGAGGCGGGCAAGCAGAGGCGCCGGGAAAATAAATTAGATATGAACCAGCAAAAAATCGAATCCGCTTCTTTCCGCGATCCTTCCGGATTCCTTTTCCGCCAAGGGGAGCGTCTCTTTCGCCAGGTAAACCTGGCTTATAAGGAAGACTTCGAACTGCTGGTCTCCTCCGGCCTTTACGACGAGCTGGTCGCGGAAGGGTTGCTGGTGGCTCATAAAGAAGCCGAAATCGCTCCTCCCCGGCCGGAACTCGCCTACAAGGTGATCGAGCCGGAACAGGTGGGGTTCATCTCGTATCCCTACGAGTGGTCTTTCAGCCAGTTTCAGGACGCCGCCCTGGCGACCTTGGGGATTCAGAAGAAGGCGTTGGCCCGGGGAATGACACTCAAGGACGCCACCGCCTACAATATCCAGTTTCACCGGGGCCGGCCGGTTCTCATCGACACCCTGTCTTTTGAAAAGCTCGCCCCCGGGAAACCCTGGATCGCTTACGGCCAGTTCTGTCGCCATTTTCTCGCTCCGCTGGCGCTGATGAGCCGGAAAGACGTGCGCCTGGGGCTGTTGAGCCGGCTCTTTATCGACGGCGTTCCCCTCGACCTGGCTTCTAAGCTGCTGCCTCGCTCCAGCCGCCTCAACTTCGCCCTGCAGCTTCACGTTCATCTCCACGCCCGGATGCAGGCCCGCCACGCGGAAAGTTCCCTGAAGGAGCGCAAGACCCGCCAGGTCGGCGCCCGGGGGTTGATGGGCCTGATCGACAGCCTGGAGAGCGCGGTAAGGAAGATGAAATGGGAGCCGAAAGGGACGGAATGGGCGGAGTATTACGACGGCACGAATTACTCCGAGACGGCGTTCGCCCGCAAGCGGGAGATCGTCGACCGTTACCTGGAGCGGGTTCGTCCCGGAAACGTTTGGGATCTGGGGGCCAATCTCGGCGTCTTCAGCCGCCTGGCGGCCGGCCGCGGCATCCCCGCCGTCTCTTTCGACTACGATCCCGCCGCGGTGGAAAAGAACTACCGGCGCTGCCGCGCCGGGGGGGAGAAGCTGATCCTGCCGCTGCTGCTGGACCTGACCAACCCCAGCCCCTCCCTGGGCTGGGCCGGCGAGGAAAGGGTGTCATTGGCCGGCCGCGGTCCGGCCGACCTGGTGATGGCCCTGGCCCTGGTTCACCACCTGGCGATCTCCAACAACCTGCCGCTGGGCCGTATCGCGGCCTTCTTCCGCCGGACCTGCCGGCATCTGATCGTCGAGTTCGTTCCCAAAAACGACTCCCAGGTTCAGCGGCTGCTTTCCAGCCGCGAGGATATTTTCCCCGATTACCGCCCGGATGCTTTCGAGGAGGAGTTCGGGAAACTCTTCGAGACTGTGGACTCTCAAAAGGTGGAAGGTTCCGAGCGGACGCTTTACCTGATGCGGGCCCGGTAGCGAAGAGGCTTTCGGGTTTAGAGAGAGGCTCGGGGGTGCCGCCCCCTGCGGGGGCTGGGGGAGGGTTTTTGAGACGCTTCCAACCCCGGGCTTACGCCCGGGGCTACGGGAGTATCGCCTCCCGCGGAGGCTAAAAAAATAATCCCCGCAGGGGATGACACAGAATTAGCCCCGTGTCTGTTTCAGCTCTGTTCGTAGTCCACGGCTTTCGTAGATCCGGCTTTTTTATCCGGCTTCAGACGGAAGACGGAAGCCGTGGTTTCAGCCCCCGCAGGGGGCGACACAGGGATAGCCCCGGGCGTCAGCCCGGGGAAGAAGGGTAAGGAAATAAACAACAGCCCCCGCAGGGGGCGGCACAAGGTTAGGCTCGGTGAAAATCCGAAAACCCCCATTACCCTTAATTAAACGGCTGCTTCCCGCGCTGTTGATCGGGCTCTTCATCGTTCTTTCCGTGGCGGCGGACCTTATCAGCCCCGCGAAAAACTATTACTTCATAGTGGAGAGGGTGGTTCCGGAGATATTCCAGCGGATGGAGAGCCTGGATCTCCGGTCCCCGCTGCCCCACGACTGGGGAGCGATCGGCGCCTTCCTGTCTCTGCCCTACCTGATCCTGCTCCGGGCGGCCAACTTCCTCGTCCCCGACCGGCTCGCGGCGATGAGATTGGTCTCGGTCCTCTCCGGCTCGGCCGTTCTGGCGTTCTTCTACCTTCTCGGCAAGAAACTGGTTTCCCGCTCCGCGGCGATCGTGGCCGTCTTCTTCCTGGTCGCCAACCCCGCTTTTCTCGAGACCGCCCGCTCCTTCGGTTTCATCTCGTTTTCGCATATGGCGGCCCTGCTGGCCGTTCTGCTCGCGGTCGTCGCCGGCGAAAAAGAGCGCTGGGGAATTTGGGTGGCGTTGTCCGCCGCCGCCAGCTACCTGCTCCTTCACGTCTATTCGCTGATGCGGATCACTACCATACCGTTGATAATCGCCTTTTTTCTCATCTCGGGCCGGGATCGCTGGCGGAAGATACTGCTCTTCACCGTGGTCTTCATCGTTCTCCTGGCCGGCTTCGGTTTGTTTCAGGACGGCGGGCCGGGCCTCGTCTCCGCGGTCTTGCAGACCCGGGAGTGGTCGGAGTTCGCCGGAGGGCCCATTGAGGAGGCCGGCCTGAGAAACTTTCTGAGCAATCTCGAGCGCAACACCCCCATCCTGGCCGGTTACCTGTTTAACCTCGACCGGACGGTCTTTACCACCGGCACGGCTTTGACCCCCACGGCGGAGCAGTCCCGCCTCTTTCACTCCGCTTTTATTCCCTTCTGGATGCTCGGGCTGGCCGTCTGCGCTTTTCGCCGCCGCCGCGGCGACCTGATGGTTCTGCTGATGCTGGCCGTATTTATCCTGCCCAAGCTGCCCTCGAACGGGCTCTGGCCCCGCCGGATGCTCGATATGCTCTATCCGCTGGCCTTGCTGGTCGGGGTGGCGTTTGTCTATCTGTATTCGCTTCTCTCCCGGGCTCTCTCCGGGAAAGCCTGGCAGGCCGCGGTCCCCGCCGCGGCCGGCGGGTTTCTTCTCTTGGTCGGCTTCCTCGAGGCCGGCCATTTTCTCCTTGAGCTTTCCCGCCCTTCGATAGCGATGTCGCGCCGGGAGCTCTCCCGCCTGGCGGACCACGTTGGGGAACGGCTTCAAAGAGATGAAATGGTCATCTCCACCCGCGCCGCGCATCCCTACCTGTTCGGGAACAGGTATCTGATCAACCGCTTGAAAGGCGACCACGTTTTTCTTTCGATTCCTCCGAGATACGGCCGCCTGGTCGGCTATCTGGAGAACGCGCTTGTCGTCGGGCGTCCCCTGTCCGTCATCTACGTTCCGCCCCGGCCGGAGGAATTTTCTTCCTGCCTCGACTGGGCGAACGAACATTTTCCGGGAGCGCTGACTTTTTTTGAACTGCCCGGCGGTCATCTGAACGCGTTCACCTTCACCCCGCCCGCCGACCTCTCGCCCAACCTGGTAATCTCCGAGCGCCCCCGGGTTATCGTGTCCGGGGAAGCGTCGCCTTATTCGGATTTTCTCGACGATGAGGGTTTCTTTCACCTGGCAGCGCGGCCGCCAAGTCCCGAAGAAGCTCCCTCGATAGTATTTGATTTCGGGGAAGACAACCGGCGGGTGCCGCGGGTTATCCTGGCCTCGCCGCCGGGCCGGATAACCCCCCGGCCGGACCTCTTCATCCGGCGGGCGGTGGTCTCGGCCGGTTTTGACGGGGAAGAATGGGAGGAGGTGGGCCGGCTTCGCGGGGACAGGGTGTCGCGGCACCGATTCTTCGCCTACCAGTGGACGTTTGCCGGCGACCGCCCCTTCCGATACTACCGGTTCGAGTTTTTCGATGACGCCGGCCGCCCCGCCGCGGAGGTGGTTTTGCAGGACCTGGGACTCTTCGAGACCGAGAATCACCTGGCTAACCTGCTCCGGCGGGAAGAGATCGTATTCTGCGATGATTGACGATTATGCGGCTTGAAAGAAAAAACGCCTGGTTTCCGCTGCTGGTCGGCGCGATTATTCTATCGGCTTTCATCGCCTCGTTTCTGGAGAAAGGTTACTACACCTGGTCGTTTAACAGTGTCGTTTACCTGCCTCTCCTCTCCGGCGTTGTTTTTACGGTTTGCTGTCTCTCGGCGCTGCTCTTGTTGGCCCGCCGGCAGTCTCGCCTGGAGGAATTGTCCCCACCTAAAGCGGTCCGGGCGCTCTCGTTCGCGGCGGTAATCGGAGCTTTCTTCGCCGTCATTGTCGCTTCCCGGCCGATCTTTCCGCACTTTTACGGCGACGGCTTTATCCACCCCTATGTTTATCTCCGCCTTCAGTACGATCTCTTGAGAAACGTGGCGGGCCTGATTGAGCCCTGGCTCCTCGGCCGCCCTTATTACTATTTTCATCCCCTGGATTTCACGATGCCTCCGGTATCCCTCGCTTTTGGATTGTTTTACGCGCTGATCGCCCTGCTTCTGGTCCTTAAGACGGGGGCTTCATTCTTCCAGCAGCTGACGGGTTTGCTGTATTTCGCGTTCATTCCCCCGGTGGTCAACTTCACCGGCCATTGGGACTCCTACTCCATCTTTGTCGCCTTCGCCTGCGCGTCTCTGGGCTTCGCCTATATCGCGCTGGAGAAAAGATCGGCCGTCTTCGCGGCGGCGGCCCTGGCGGCGCTTTTGTTCGCGGTCTGGGAGAAGACTCTGGGCGCGGTGCTGTTGTTGTATCCCCTCGGCTGGCTCTTTTTCCGGGGATTGGAACGACGAGGGATAAAAGGGAAAAGATTGACCCTCTGCTCGGTGGTCTTCGTCGCCGGCCTGCTCTTGGCGAGCCTGTTTTTCGTTGCCGGCCGGATTCCTCTTTCCGCTGCCGGGAGGAGTTTCGGCGCGGCCTTTCGCGCCAGTCTGGCCTTCGACGGCTTGGGGGCGGCGCTTTACCATCCGCTGAACGATTTTCTTCCCGCCGTTCTGCCCTTCGCCGCGTTCTCCCTCTTCCTCGCCTTCTCCCGTCGCGCCCGCCGGCGGCTGGCCCGGGATTTTGCCGCCCTGGGGATGTTCTGGGTTTCGGTCGCGCTGACCGCGGTCTATTACCTGATTAATCTGTTCAATCCCATCGCCGTCCGGGGTTCGAGCGACCTGCTTGTTCACGCGGGCACGGTGGGGGCGATCCTGGCGGTTCCGGTTTACCTGGCGGCGGGGAGGGTCTCCCGGCGGCCGGTCCCGGCCCTGGCGGTCTTCTGCCTGTTCATCACGCTCCCCCTTCTTCTTCTTCAGTCCCGCCCGGCGTTCCTGGAACGCCTGGAGCGGATACTGCGGGGTCAGGGCTATTCCCATTCCGCCACCACTGTCGAGTTCGCGGCCTCTCGGTTGCTCCAGGGCTTGTCGCCCGAACTGAAGGACCGCGCCGGTGTCTTCTTGCTTGAGGATGTCCGGCCGGAGGTGGCCCGCCGTGCTTTCGAGCCTCTCCAGACGTATTATCGCGTTCTCGGAAAATACGGCTACGCCCGGGAGAGGAGCGGGGAAGAACTCCTGCGGGAATTTTTGCTCCACCGCCCGGAGACGTTCAGCTTCCTGCTGGCGGTCAAACCGCATCGTTCGGGGCTCCTGCTGACGCCGCGGCTGCTATCGGACACCGAAACAATCGCGGAGGAGTTGTTGGAGAAGACCGGCGATGAAACCTACCGGTCTGTAATTCGGGCGGCACAGCTCGAAAAGGTGAGGCTTTTTGCCGCCTCCGACCGGGAAATCGCCGCGGTTCTGGTCTGGCTGGATTACCAGCGTCACCCCGGCACCCCGCGTCCGCCCGATGGGATGAAAGAGCTTGGCGAAAAAATCCTGGACAGGCTTCAAGCGTCTCTGGGAGAGTAATCGCGGAAGCGGCGCCGGGGGATTGACAATTTGACGGAAATGGGGGAACTAATCGGACTGATCCGCTCGATTGATTTATTACGATTATGAAAACCGGCAGACTAATACACTTGCATCCGCTTCTTCTGGCCGTTTTCCCGGTCTTTTTCCTGTATTCGGGAAATCTCGACCAGGTCTCCTGGACGGAGACCCTGTTGCCCGCCGCCGTCGCCCTGGCCTTGGCGATGACGGTGGGAATCGCGGCCAGGTTGGTGTTGCGCGACACCGGCAAGGCCGCGGCCCTGGTCTCGGTCTTCTTCGGGTTATTCTATCTCCAGGGGCTGGCCGCCGGCGCGGCCCGGCGTTGGGAGTGGGTCGGGGCCGTATACGTGTTCGCGTCCGTCGCCGTTGTTCTGCTTATCGGCGTCGGGCTGCTTCTCCGGCGCGCCGGGGAGGGCGCGCCGGTCTTCAACCGGATATTGACCGTTTGCGCGGTCGCGCTCTGGCTGCCGGTCCTGTTCAGGATCGCCGCCTATCAAATTTCCCCCCCGGTCTTTCCGGAGGCGGAAGCTCCTTCAACCCCCGCCGCGGAAGTTCCGCCGCCGTTACCGGCCGACCGGATGCCGGATATATTTTACATCGTTCTCGACGGTTACGGCCGCGCCGACGTCCTGCGCGATTTTTATCTTTTCGACAACCGGCCTTTCCTGGATTTTCTCCGGGGGAGAGGATTCTACGTGGCCGACCGCAGCGTGGCCAACTACCCCCATACCCAGCAATCCCTGGCCTCGGCCCTGAATATGACTTATCTCGACGGTCTGGCCGGGCGGGTCGGAGAAGAAGCCCGGGACCGGGGTCCCCTGCTCGATATGATTCAGCACAGCCGTACGGAGAGACTGTTGCGGGGCTGGGGCTACCGGATCGCGGCTTTCTCTTCGGGTTACTCGGGCACCGAGCTGACCACCGCCGATCTCCACCTCCAACCCCCGGGAGCGCTGAGCGAGTTCCAGCAAAACCTTCTCAACTTCACGCCGCTGCCCGACCTGCTCGAGCGCTGGACGGAAATGTCACCGCACGACCTTCACCGCCGCCGCGTGGTTTACACCTTCAAGCGGCTTCCGGATCTTTCCGGCCGCGACGAACCGGTCTTCGTCTTCGCCCACGTGGTTTCGCCCCATCCGCCGTTCGTTTTCGACTCGGAGGGGAGGGCGGTCGAGATCCGGGAGCGTTTCACCTTCGCCGACGGGGATCATTATATGCGCTGGTATCGTTCCACGCAGGCGGAATACCGCCGCCGTTACCTCGACCAGTTGCGATACGTGAACCGGCTCCTGGAGGAGGCGATCGAGGGGATCTTGGAGCGGGCGTCCCGCCCCACCGTCATCATCCTCCAGTCCGACCACGGCCCCGGCTCGATGTTCTCCTACGATTCGCTGGAAAGGACCAATATCCGGGAGAGGTTCGCCATCCTCAACGCATATCTCCTGCCCGGCGGATACGAGGACGCCGGGCTTTATCCCGGCATCTCGCCCGTCAACAATTTCCGGGTCGTCTTCAACCGGATGTTCGACCAGGAATTCGAAACGCTTGAAGACCGGTCCTACTTCGTGACCATCACCCGCCCGTATGATTATATCCCCGTCTCCGTGCCCTGATGACGGCGGATTTCAGACCGTACTCTTACACGTACTCCTACACATACTCGAAAAATTTTCCTGAGACGAATAAGGGGGCGGGTGGGGGATGGCTGGAAACTGTAATCTAGAATCTGAAAATCTGCTTTATGAGCCTACAGCCTAAGCCCCTAGAGCCTGTTTCCCATCCCCTGCGGGGATTCTTTTTTAAGCCCTCGCAGAGGGCGATACTTTTTAGCCCCCGGTGTTAACCGGGGGGATGAAATGTCTCAAATTTTTCTTCAAGCCCCCGCAGGGGGCGACACTTCTCAGCCTCCGCAGGAGGCAATACTCCCGTAGCTCCGGGCGTCGTAGACCCAGCTTCTTTATCCGACTTCAAACGGAAGCCCGGGGACAACAGCATATTCTATATCTCAGCGCCTCTGCGCCTCCGCGCGAGATTGTTTTTCAGAACGGTTCGTCACTCTGAATCTGGAACCCGAATAACCTACGGCCTAAACTAA
>PUNC01000013.1 GCA_003551625.1 PVC group bacterium
GCTACCCGCTTTATGTTTTCTCCGCCGTTGCATTTCTGGTCGGCTTGTTCAGATTTAAAAGGCCGAACTACCTGCTTCTTATTCTGACCTCGGTGTCGTATGTTCTGATTATGGGCCGGGGTTCCATCGCTTCCGCCCGTTATCTGATGCCGATTTATCCGATGATTTTTCTTATCGCCGGCGATTTTTTGGCAACCGGGAGCGGGCTGATATGGAAATCGGGTCGGCGGGCGACGCTGTTGTGCCTGGGCGCGGCTTTCCTGCTCGCTGTCCCGGCGCTGCGGACGTCTCACCGGCAGAATCGGCAGCATCGTCTCAGAACCACGAAAGACCTGGCGGAAGAATGGATATTTTCGAATTTCCCTTCCGGCACCCGGATCGCGGTGGAAAGTATGGGTTATCGCGGCCCGGATCTGAAGTTGACTCCGGTGATCGATTACTGGATTTACAATTTGAGCGAAGAGGAACTGAAGGATCTGTTGGCGGAGAGGTTGAGGGAGGGGCAGCCTTCGTTCGCGTTAAGGCATTTTATTGAAAACCCACCTTACCCGAAGTATTACACCACCACGATCTCGGTCCGGGAGATAATCGACGTGGAGAGGTTGAAGGAAGAGCGTTATCAGTATATCGTTACCAGTTTACGAAACCGGGAGATATACGAACGGGAGATCACTCAGTTAGAGTATCCGGAGCATTATCGGGCCCGGTTGGAGTTTTACTCCTGGCTGGAAGAGGAAGGAGAGCTGATCAAAGAATTCCGTCCCGAGGAGAATACGCCGGGCGATAAGTTGCGGGTTTACCGGGTCAGGGAGGACTGAAGCAGAATCCAGAATACCCCTAAAAACCAATTTCAACTTCGAATCACACCCGCCCTCCATTACTCCGTTCAGGAGCGGCGGGCAAGCGGATGGACGCAGATGTTGGCGGTGCGGTCGAAATCGGAGCAATTTGGAGTGCGGCGCCAATGGCGCCGCTTTAAATCAGGGGGATAGGGTAGGCGAACAATGAGCGGAGTTTCTCAGTGATCTCTGCTTGCCTCGCCATATCGCTAGCGACGGCGGGTGAACTCTGTGGTAAAGCAAGCTGTTTAGCCTGTTAGTCTTTTAGTCTATTAGGCAAAGCCAGGAATAAAAACTTTATCCGGATTATTGGTTCGTCGATAACTGATTACGAGCCTTTACCCGGGTGCGGAGCAATAAACCGGTTCGAATCCGCGTGATTCGTAGTTTATAAAAAGGGGGCGCGGTAAGGTCTTTGCGAGAGAAAAGATGAAAAACAACCATCCATCGAGGGTCATCGCGAGGGACGAAGTCCCGAAGCAATCCCGCTCTGCTTGTCCGGTTGGACCGGGCGAGGCTTCTCCGTCAATCGTTGCCGGACAGGTCCTCAAATCGCTGCCGGACAGGCCCTCGCCCTCCATTTTGAGCGGTCGGCGGGGTGGGAGCGTATTTGGAGCGCCGGGCGAAAGCCCGGCTTCTGCCGGGCGAAGCTTTCGCTTCGCGCTCCAGGAAAGCCGAGGCCGGGAGGTGGCCGAATTCTTCGCGCTGGTCCTCCTGGGCGCGGCGGTTCCCTTCTTTCTCCGCCGCCCCCAGCTGCTGGTCGGCTCCGTGGTGAACTTCACCCTGGCCGTCGCCGCCCTGCGCGTCTACGACTGGAGGAAGACTGTTCCGCTGATCTTTCTGCCGGGAGCGTCCGCGGCGGCATCCGGTTTTCTTTTTGGCCCGGCAACCCCATTTTTGTTCTATCTGTTGCCTTTTATCTGGGCGGGAAACGCGCTTTATGTCGCTGCCATCAGGATTGGCAGGAAAAAAGGCGGAGTATTTCTTCCGGTCTCGCTTCCATCCGCCGCGCTGATCAAGGCGGCGGTGATATTTCTGCCCGCGTCCTTATTAATCCGTCTTGGACTCGTCCCCGCCGCTTTGACCTCCGCGATGGGGTGGATTCAACTTTTGACGGCCCTGATCGGTGGGGCTGCCGCTTTTGTCTTAAAGGCGATCGCGGGGGGAAATGGGCGTGGCTGCGGAAGTTAAGCGGGAAACGACCCGGGGAGAAGCCGGTGGATTAAGGGGTATGGACCTGTCGCTGGATCTTCTTCGGGACACCTATAATTACAATCATTGGATTTACAGCCTGATTCGGCCGTATCTGGGGGACACCCTTATCGAGGTGGGGAGCGGGCAGGGAAACATAACCCGATTCCTTTTGTGCCATAAAGAAGTGGTCTGCCTGGAGCCGAACAAGGAATACAAGAGGCGGCTTGATTCTTTGGCGGCCGTTCATCTCAATCTCCGCGTTATCGAAGCCGGAGATGAAGCCCTGGATGGGAAGTGGGCGCTGGATAATCACTTTGACACGGTGGTTTGTTTAAATGTCTTGGAGCATATCGAAGACGATCTTCAGGCGATGAAGAGATTCCGGGGGGTACTGGGAAATGGAGGAAGGGTACTTCTGTATGTTCCGGCCTGTCCCTGGGCTTTTGGGGAAATCGATCGTAATTTAGGCCACTATCGGCGTTATTCGAAAAGAGGGCTGGTAAAAATGGCCGGGACGGCCGGTTTTTCGGTTATAAAATGCCACGCGGTTAATTTCTTGGGGGCTTTTGGTTGGTGGTGGGCCTCGAGGGTCAAGAGGGAGACTCATATCGACCGGAAAAAGGCCGCTATGGTGGATAGGGCGGTGCCGATCATATCGGCGGTGGAAAAAATCGCGCGGCCGCTTATCGGCCAGTCGATATTGTTGGTGGCGGAAAAGAAATAACCTTTCCGGCGTTCCTCCCGCCGATTATGAAGCGACATCTCCATATCGCGATGCTCTGCCCGGGGTATCCAGCTTCGGCGGAGGATTACCGGGGCCCTTTCGTAAAGACGCTGGTCGAGCGGCTTAAATCAAGGGGCCATCGGGTCACGGTTGTAACTCCTCAAGTATTCCGTTCCAACCCCCGCTATCTCAAGGTTGATGAGCTGGAACAGATATACCGGTTTGCTTATTGGACCGAGGGGAAGACACTTCCGGAATACAGAAAAAAACCTTACGCGAGGCTGGTAACCTACTTTTTTTCCGGGCTTTATAACTCGGTAAAAATAATCAAAAAAGAGAATTGCGACCTGATTCACGCCCAGTTTCTTATTCCAACCGGTTTGATGGCCGCCTTGATCGGGCAGCTGACAAAGAGACCCCTGGTGCTCACGGTTCACGGTCAGGAGGCGTTGATGGCCCTGGAAAGCGGGATTCTCAAGAGATTGGCTCGTTGGACGTTTGATCGGGTCGCCTTTACGGTCACCGTTGCCGAACACACGACCCGTAAGTGCGAGCTGCTGGGAATGAAAACTGACCGATTCTCGAAGATACCGATGGGGATTGATGAGAATATTTTTCCGCGCTTGGGAGAGGCCGTAGTCGCGTCCGCCAGGAAGAAATTAATCGTTTCCACTCGGAGCTTTATTGAGGTTGACTACAACCAGACGCAGTTGATCGAGGCGTTGCCGAAAATTTTTCGGGGTGATAAGGAAGCGCGTTGCGTTCTTGCCGGGGACGGCCCGGGAAGACCCCCGCTGGAAAAAAGAGTTAAAGAGCTGGGGATCGCCGACCGGGTCGCTTTTTTAGGCAAGCAACCGTCCGGGAGGATCGCTGAACTGCTGAAGGAGGCGATGGTGTATGTCTCCACCTCCAGGTTCGACGGCGCCTCCGTTTCCCTTTTCGAGGCGATGGCGTGTGGAACGTTTCCGGTGGTAACCGATATCGAGGCCAACCGGGAGTGGATTAATCACGGAGAAAATGGTTACCTGGTAGAGTTGGAGAATTCCAAGGATCTGGCTGAAAAGATCCTGGCCGCTTTGGGTGATTCCGCTTTGCGCGAAAAAGCGGCCGCGAACAACAAGAAGTTGGTCGAAGATAAAGTTTTATGGAGCAAATCCATAGCCCGGATCGAAGATATTTATCGCCGGGTTTTAAGCGAGGCGGGGGGTTCGTAGCGCGGGACTTCAGCCCTGCCAGAGATCTTCGTAGCGCAGGGCTTTAGCCCTGCCAAGAGGTTTCGTAGCGCAGGGCTTTAGCCCTGCCAAGAGGATGTCTTAGTAACGCAGGCTTCGTAGCTTCGTAGTGTAAAGCTTTTCGAAGATCCGGCAGTATGACGGAGAAGCCCTGCCAAGCTTCAGGCTCTGCCTCCACTATGGCAGCCCTACTCCGGTCTCGTGGGGATTTCCCTTCGGCGGGGTCCCCGCGGGAAAGGGTTGCGCTACGAAAAATATGGCAACCCTGAAGGACTAAGGACATTCCCCGTTTTTTGGGAAACTTGGGAATTGGCGTGAATTGCGCTTTTACGCTTTTACCAAAAGAGCGGGATCAACTCTTAAATTTTCCTCTCCCCCTTGAGGGGGAGAGGATTAAGGTGAGGGGGGGGCTTGA
>PUNC01000006.1 GCA_003551625.1 PVC group bacterium
GCTTTTCGGAAAAACCGTCCCTCTCGAAGATACCGAAACCCCTTCCGGGGTCCCCGCGCCCTCCCGCCGGAAGGCGGGCGGGATTGAGAAGGCGCTGGTTGTCCTGGCCGCCGTCCTGCTGGCGGCGCTGGCGGCCTACTTTTTCCTTCACCAGCCGGGGTGGGGACCGGAATGGGAGACGGCCGCGGTCGATGAAGACCTGGAAGTAAAGGCTGAAATGGAGTTCCTGGCCTGGGAGGCGGCCAATCCCCTCTTCCAGGGGCTCCGGCTGGCGCTGCCGTTCGACGGCTCCCTGGAAAACCGCTCCCCCATTTCTTATTCGCCGACCGCCGGGCGGCCGCTGTTCAACCCGGAGGGGAGGCACGGGAAAAGTTATGAGTTCCGCGATTTGAACGTCGTCACCATCCCGGGCTACTCTTTCTCCAACGACGGCACCTGGGCCTTCTGGTTCCGGCTGGAAGAAGACTACGACCCGAATGACGAAATGCGGCTGCTGGATACCAACGGAACGATGATAGTCTTCCGGGGCGGCAGCCTGACGGCCTACTTCCACGACGGTCGTTTCCGGAGGATTTCTCGCCCGGTCCCGGAAGCCGGCCGCTGGCACCATCTCGCGCTGACCTGGGACTCGGCGGACCGCGCCCGCGGAGTGAAGTTATACCTCAACGGCGAACCGGTCGGAAACGCCCGTTACTCCGGCGCTCCCGGTTTCCCGCTCCGGACCCTCCGGATCGGCGGCGCCTGGAACCTGCGCCACCCCTTCTCCGGCCGGATCGACGAGTTCTACGCTTTCGACCGGGCCTTGGTCCAGGAGGAGATCGAGGAGCTGATGGAGACACCGATGCCGGTGCCGCCGGGGGTGGGAGCGCCCTGACCAACGCCCGCCACTTTCCGATGCAAAGGCGGAGCGGGGCGGCGGCCTTCCGGAGCTTAACCGGCCGGCGGGGACCAAGTACACGTGTTCGGAAATATTGTGGTGTATAGCTATATTAAAGAACTAGAGCACTAAGCATCCCCCAGGCCCCGGAAAAGGGCGGGCGCGGCCAACTTCCAGCGGGCGAGCCGGAAAAGGACCGAAGTCTTCAGAACGCCCATTCCGTAAGTCACGCTCCGCCGGAAGTTGATGCAGGAGGCCTCCGGGAAATAACTGGTGGGACACGATACTTCGCCGATCCGGAATCGGGCGTAGATAGCCTGGGCGAGAATCTGATTGTCGAAGACGAAGTCTTCGGAATTGCTTTCGAAGGGAATGCTCTCCAGCACCCGGCGGGAATAAGCCCGGTAGCCGGTGTGATACTCGGAAAGCTTGTGACGCAAAAGAAAGTTCTGGACCAGCGTCAAGAACCGGTTGGAGAAATACTTGTAACGGGGCATACCTCCGGCCAGGGCGCCGACGCCCAGGATCCGGGAACCGAGGACGATATCGTAATGGCCTGAAGCTACCAGGACGGCCATCGCGGTGATCAGCCGGGGCGAATACTGGTAATCGGGGTGAAGCATCACCACGATATCGGCCCCGGCGTCGAGGGCGGCGCGATAGCAGGTCTTCTGGTTGCCGCCGTATCCGCGGTTGCGGGGATGAACGACGGTCCTTATTCCCAACTTTCGCGAAAGAGCGGCGGTGGCGTCGCTGCTGTGATCGTCAACCAGCAGCACCTCGTCGACAACGTCGCGGGGAATCTCCCGGTAGGTCTTCTCCAGGGTGAGCTCGGCGTTATAAGCCGGCATAACGACCACGATCTTCTTGCCGTTGAGCATAATGTCCTCTCGACCGGTCGCTCGCGCGCCGCGCGGAGGAAAGCCCGTTTGGGGTTGCCGGCTTCTTTTACCATAAGTGAAGAAGCCTCGCCAAAGATTTTCCCTCTCCTCTTTCCAAGAGGAGAGGCTGGGTGAGGGGTTGTCAACCGAATATCCATTTTTCCCGAAAAACGGGTAAAGCCCTCGGAGCTTTTCCGCTTGCCCGTCAATGGCGAACATAGTATTAAGGGGGAGTCCCCCGCTTTTGGGTACTGCCTCAAGCAAAGTCGAAAGGGTCGCTTGAAACGGCGCTCCCGGGCGGGAATTACACCGTATCGGGAGAAACAACGATGCTGATCACCACCACCCCATTCCGGGTAAGCTTCTTCGGCGGCGGGACCGACCTTCCCTCCTTCTATCGGCTCGAGCCGGGTGGAGTCCTCTCGACCACCATCGCCGCCCATATGTATATCACCGTCCACCGGTTGAGCTCTCTCTACCCCTTCAAATACCGCCTCTCCTACAGCCGCACCGAGCTGGCCGCGAGCGTCTCCGAGATCAAGCACCCGGTCTTTCGGGAATGCCTCAAGCTCCTCCAGATCCGGGAACCGATGGAGATAACCTCGATCGCCGACATCCCGGCCCGCACCGGCCTGGGCTCCTCTTCTTCCTTCACGGTCGGCCTCCTCCACGCCCTTCACGCCTTCAAGGGCGAATACGCCTCGCCCGAGCAGCTGGCCGAAGAGGCCTGCCGCGTCGAGATCGATAAGCTCAAGGAACCGATCGGCCGGCAGGATCAATACGCCGCCGCCTTCGGGGGCCTGCGGCGCTACACCTTCATCGACGACGGCACCGTCAGCGTCCGGCCGGTGATCTGCCGGGCCGAGGTTCTGCGCCGGCTTTTCGACTCCCTGCTGATGTTCTACGTCGGCGGGAACCGGGACGCCCGGGATATTCTGACCGCTCAAAACGCGCTGGCGCCGGAGAAACTGCCGGTTCTGCGGCGGATGCGGGATTTGAGCGAGGAGGGCGAGAGGATCCTGCGCCGGGGCGGAAGGGGGCTGAAGGATTTCGGCGCCCTGCTCGACGAGAACTGGAAGCTGAAAAAAAGCCTGGCTCCCGGCATCTGTCCTCCCGCGATCGACCGCTGGTATGCCCGCGCCCGGAAGGCCGGCGCCGCCGGCGGCAAGCTCCTGGGGGCGGGCGGCACCGGATTCCTGCTCCTGTTCGTGGAGAAGAAGAACCGCCCCTCCGTCCGGCGGGCCCTGCGCGGCCTGATCGAGCAGCCGGTGGTCTTCGAACCCGAGGGCAGCCGCCTGATCTACGTGGGTAGGGAGCACACTTCCGGCCGGTAAGGGCCCGCGATTAAAGCGAATGTCCAATTTCGAAGGAGCTGTCCTAAAACTCCTATCCATCCCGTACTCCCGCACGTACTCTTAAACATACTCTTACACGTACTTTAAAATGTTTTTTGATGAATGAGGCGGGGCCGGGGAGAGCAAATTTGGAGTGCGGCGCCGGGGCGCCGCTTTAATCCGGGCTAAAAGACTAAAAGGCTAAACAGCTATTTCAAGGAGTGACGATATGAAAAATCTTCTCCGGCTTACTTTCGGTCTTATCCTGGCCGCGCTTTTCGGCTCCCCGAGCCCGGCCGGGGCGACCGGGGCGGAAACCGAACCGCATCCGGCGATACAGCTCAAGCCGGTCTGGTCGAGCGGGACGCTGGCCACCGCCCGGTCGGATCTGGCCCGCAACCAGGTGATCGAAGACGGAGTCCGCTACGCCGTCACCAACGCCGGCCGGAAGCTGGCGGTGATCGACGGCGCGGACTGGACGAACCAATCGCTGCTGGCGTTGACGGACACTTACTACGGAAGCGTCGATCTCCGCAAGCGAGACGACTACCTGTACCTGTCCGGGGCGAGGCTGACCGTCGCCGACGTCTCCGATCCCTCCCGGCCGCGGGAGATCTGGGCCGATGACGTGAGTTCGTGGTCCCACGGTATGTTCCTGCTCGACGATCGCCTCTATGTCACCCACCACGTGGGCCATCGCTTCCGGATTCTTGACGTCTCCGATCCCTCCCGGCCGGTCGAGCTGTCGCAGAAACGGGGCGCTTCATTCCGGGGCGCGCACGATGTTTTTGTCGAAGACGGTTACGCTTACGTCGCCAACTACCTCGCGCGGGCCGGAACCCCCGCCCTCGCCGTGGTCGATGTCTCCGATCCCGCCAACCCCTCCATCGCCGGCCTCGCCGCCAAGGACGACGTCAAGTTCTCCCATATCCTGAAACGCGGCGATCACCTGTTCATAGGTTCCCACTACCCGACCTACGGCCTGTTCATCTACGACGTTTCCGAACCGGCCGATCCCGTCCGCGTCGGCCAATTCTTCCAAGACCGGTGGTCGGCCGGCTACTGGATGGACTGGTGGAGGGATTATCTCGTGGCCGCGGCGGCCGACAGCGTCCTCTTCATCGACGTCGCGGACCCGGAGAGCCCCTTTATCGCCGGAGAGAAGGCGCTCTCGGATTCCGGCCCGGAGCGGATGGGGGTGAAAAACCTCGCGATTGAAGGCGATTACCTGCACGTAAGCGTTCAGAACTACGGCGAAGGGAGAAGGCAGTGGGTCCTGGACACCTACAGGATCGAGGCCCTCGAACCGGCGGAGGATCCCCCCTCGCGCCGGTGGTGGTGGCCCTGGTCGCGTTAATCGCCGACCTCACCCGGCCCACTTACATCTCAGGAAACGTTTTAGAGTATGTGTAGGAGTACGTGTAAGAGTACGTTTAAGAGTACGTGCGTGAGTACGGGATGGATAGGAGCTTGAACGGGGCAGCTCATTCGAAATTGGACATTGAGCATTGAGAATTTTAACCCGCGGTGAAACTTTGCGGGTCGACATTCGCTTTAATCGCGGGCCTTTACCCGATCATCGAAGCGCAACGAAGATCCCGACAGTCTTAAGTCGGGACGGACCACCGACCACGGATCACGATTCTTCCGGCAGGGCGCGGAAGCAGAGCGCCAGCAGGAAGGCCAGCCCCTCGCAGACGGTCGTCCAGAGCCGGCCGTAAACGCTCAGCGCCGCCGGCAGCGGCGCGGGGAAATACCTTCCCAGCAGGACCGCGGCCGCCCCCTCCCTGACCCCCAGCCCCGCCGGGGTGAAGACCGCCGCCACGCCCAGGCTGTAGCTCAGGGCGTGAATCGAGGCCAGAGCCCAGAAACCCGAGCCGCCCACCGGCACCACCGCCCGAAGGGCGAAGACGAAACCGCCCCCCATCGCCAGCCAGAATAAAAGGTAAAACCCGCCGCCCCGGAGAAGATCCCGGTAACGGTAGTCCAGGCGGAGCGGCTCCCGCCCGATCTTCTTCAGCGCCGCGTTGAGCAGGCCGGGGAGGATGGCCGGATGCAGCGCCCCGGCGCCGAGCGCGAGGGCGGCCAGGCCGGCGGCGACCGTGAGCGAGTATCCCCGGTCGAGGCCGAAGACGATCCAGGGCGCGGAGAAGACAAATCCGGAGACCGCCACCAGGACGGTGGAGAGGACCGCGCAGATCACACCCACCGCGGTGGGGACCCCCCATTTCGATCCCAGGTAAACGAGGCTGGCCGGCGCCCAGACCCGGCCCGGCAGGTAGTGGCCGAGCATCGACTGGACAACCAGACGGAAAGAATTGCGGAGGGGAAGAGAAGGGCCGAAAGCGGCCACCAGCGTCCTCCAGCCCAGGGTCAGGAACAGGTAAGAGACCGTGAACAGGACGACGGAGAGGCCGAGATTGAGGGGATCGAAGCGGAAACCGTAAGCCCTGATCTCGCCCCATCCCCGGGCGATGTCGCGAAAGAGGAAGAAGAAGACCGCCAGCAGAAAGGCCGCCAGGAGCAGCCGGAGCGGCCATCTCCTCTTCCGGGAAGCGTTCATCCGGAAGGCCGGGGGCGCTACTCGGCGGAGGGCGCTTCCCCGCGCCGAGGGCCGGGCTGTTGTTTCTTGAGATAGATGACGGCGAAGATCACGAAAGCTATCACCAGAACCACCGCCGCCGCCACTACCGGCCGAAGGGTCCAGGCGGGGGGCGTTTCGATGGCGACCGGGACCGAGGCCAGCCCGGAATACCGGCGGCCATCCTCGAGATACGAGACCAGGGCGAAGGCCGGATAGACGCTGCCCTCGAGAGCCGAGAAATTTTCCAGCCGGAACTCCACCTTCTCCCTGGCCCAGGGGCCGAGCTCGACCTCCCGTTCCCGGTCATCCACCCGGATGTCCTTGGAAGTCAGCAGCGCCAGCTCCACCCGCCGCGGCCGCTCGCCGCGGTTGGCCAGCTCGACCGGGAGAACGCTGCTTCCTTTCAGGCTGTGTTGCCGGGGAAGATGGGGATAGACATCCGTCCGCAGCGCCTCCCCGATCGCGAGCAGCTGGACCGAAAGCGCCGAGAAGGGGTGGCCGTTGAGGTCGGTGTATTCGATGGAAAGCACCGCCGGATAGTTTCCGGGAACCTCGGCCGCCGAAAGGTCGAAGGGCAGCTCCTCCCGCAGGACCGCGTCGGGGGCAAGCTCCGGCCGCAACGAGCCCAACTCCGTCTCGTCAAGAAAATCGACCCGGACCTGAACGTCCCGGGCCGCCTCGTCGCCCCGGTTGGTCACCGTCACCCTTAAGCCTTCCGGCCTCAGCTCCATCTCCGAGACCAGGCTGATCACGCCCGCCCGGGCGGTCATCGCCAGGGTCAGGGCCGTTAGCGCCGCTATGATAGTTCTCATTCGAGCTTCCTCTTTCCGGTCCTGTTAACTTGCCGCGTCGCGCGGATCGACTTTCAAAATAGTAACCCTACAATGCCCCCATTTCAACCAAAACAGTCTGGACAAGCTGGTGAATAGCGGTTAGGTTTTGATTTTTCGCGTTAAAACCGAGTGCTTGAACTATGCCGGAACCGGTTTCAGTGGTTCTCCCCACTTATAACGAGCGGGAGAACATCGAGGAATTGATCGGCGAGATCCTGCCCCGCCTGCCGGAGGGCTCGGAAGTCCTCGTCGTGGACGACGACTCCCCCGACGGCACCTGGCGGATCATCGAGGCGATGGCCGGCCGCGATCCCCGGGTCCGCCTGCTCCGGCGGACGGAAAACCGGGGACTGACCTCGGCGCTGCGGGAGGGCATCGCCGCCACCCGCAACCGCCGGGTGATCTGGATGGACGCCGACTTCGCCCACCCTCCCGCTTTCCTTCCGGAGATGATCGCCCAGCCGGCCGAGTTCGACGTCGTGGTGGCCTCGCGCTACGCCCCCGGCGGGCGGGACGGCCGGGAGTCGATGGCCCGCCGCGGCGTCAGCTATATCCTGAACCTGGCCGGCCGCCACGTCGCCGGATCCTGGGTGAGAGACCTCAGCAGCGGCTTCCTTCGGGTGGAAAAAAGCGTTTTCGACCGGGTCCCGCTGCGCGGCCATTACGGCGACTACTGTATCGACTTCCTGGTCCGGGCCGAGCAGGCCGGCTTCCGGATCCGCGAGATCCCCTTCACCAACATCGAGCGGCACAAGGGGACAAGCAAGACCACGCACAATGTCTTGATTTTTTCCCGGTATGCCTTAATCTATTTGAGAACGATTCTGCGTTTGCGGCTGGCCGCGCTGGCCCGCCGGCTGGGGATTGCCGGAAAGAACGGCTGACGGATCGCGTTCTCCAGGACATCCCCCTCAAGCGGGACGAATCACGGCGAGATTGCTTCGGGACTCCGTCCCTCGTAATGACAATTATCAGGGCGAGGCGACTCACGGCGAGATTGCTTCGGGATTCCGTCCCTCGTAATGACCCTTGCCATTGGAAGGCGTGATATTCTTCGGCTGTCATTGCGAGCTCCCGAGACCAAAGGGAGCGGGAGCGAAGCAATCTCCCGCGAATAAAACGCTTAGCCGTTGGAAGGCGTGATATTCTTTTTCGCTTGGTAATCAAAAACAGCCCGGATTATTCTTAATCCGGGATCAAGGAAGCGAAACTAAAATGCCGAAAAAACTCACATTCGCGGAAAAAAAAGCCGCCGCGTTGCGCCGGGCCAAGAAGATGTCCGGCCCGGAACCCGTCACCCCCCCGGGAGTCAAGACCATTCCCGTCTGCCGGCCGACTCTGCTGGGCAACGAGAAAAAATACGTCTTGAAGTGCCTGGAGACCAACTGGATCTCCTCGCGCGGAAGATTCGTGGAGGAATTCGAGGACGGGTTCGCCCGCTACTGCGGGGTGAACCACGGGGTGACCACCAACAGCGGCACCACCGCCCTCCACCTGGCCCTGGCCTCGCTGGGAATCGGCGAGGGCGACGAGGTGATCATCCCGTCTTTCACGATGATCTCCACCGCCAACGCCATCAACTACCTGGGCGCCCGGCCGGTCCTGGTGGACGTCGAGCCGGAGACCTGGAACCTCGATCCGGAGCTGATCGAGGCGAAGATAACCGCCCGGACCCGGGCGATTGTGCCCATCCACACCTACGGCCACCCCGCCGAGATGGACCGGATCAAGGCCGTCGCCCGCAAAAACAATCTCTTTATCGTCGAAGACGCCGCCGAGGCGATCGGCGCCGAATATAAGGGGCGCCGGGCCGGCTCCTTCGGCAAGGTGGCCGCCTTCAGCCTCTACGCCAACAAGATCATTACCACCGGCGAGGGCGGCATCGTGGTCACCGACGACGAGAAGCTGGCCGACAAGCTCCGCACGATGCGCAACTACGGGTTCACCGAGGAGCGGCATTTCTGGCACAAGGTGGTCGGCTTCAGCTACCGGATGACCAACGTCCAGGCCGCCATCGGCCTGGGACAGCTCGAAAGGATCGACGAGCTGGTCCAGGCCCGAATCGACCACGCCCATCTCTACAACTCCCTGCTCGAAGACGTCCGGGGGATCGTCACGCCGCCCTGCGCTCCCCACGCCAAGAACGTTTACTGGATGTATGGGATCCTGGTCGAAAAGGAGTTCGGGATCTCCCGCGACGAGCTGCGGCAGAAGCTGGCCGACCGGGGAATCGAGACCCGGTCCTTCTTCATCCCGATCCACCTCCAGCCCGTTTACGCCGACCTTTTCAGCGACGAGTACCCGGTCTCCGAGGAGCTGGGAACCAAGGGGCTCTACCTGCCTTCGGCCAGCGGCCTGACCGGCAAAGAGATCGAGTTCATCGCCGGCGTCATCCGGGACGCGGGGGAAGGACGGTAATCAGTGATCCGTGATCCGGTAACGGCCTAGTCCCCTCACGATTCCGTACCCGTTCACGTTCATGTTCACGTTCACGTCACCGGGCGGATCCGGCGCCGCGGCCCGGGAAAGGACGGTAATCAGTGATCCGTGATCGGATCCGTGATCCGGTAACGGCCCAATCCCTCAGCCCCTTATCTTTAGACAGGATAACAGGATCAACCGGATAATAAATGTTCGATTGCAGTTATACCCCAGCGTCTCCGCGTCTCCGCGTCTCCGCTTGCCCGCCTCTCCTGAGCGAAGCAATGGAGGGCGGGCTTGCCCGCCTCTCCTGAGCGAAGCAATGGAGGGCGGGTGTGATTCGCAGTTAAAATAGATGTTTAGGCTGTTAGTCTTTTAGCTTTTTACACTGCTAACTGCATACTGTTTACTGCTTACCTTTTTTACAGAGGGACTGGGCTTTTCACTGATCACCGATTACAGATTACGGTCCTCCTATTCGCGGTTTAATAAGAATGCCTGAACTTAAGATTCTCCTGATCAACCCCCCCTTCGAGGCCGACGAGGCGGTCGGCGAAAGCCGGTCGGTCAAGTTCGTCCTCAATATCACGCCCCCCCTGGGGCTGGCCTACCTTGCCTCTTCCCTGGAGCAGGCCGGACACCGGGCAAAGATCGTCGATCTCACCTCCCGCTACCGCTACCCGCCCCTGGACCGATTGCTGGCCGAGTTCAAGCCCGATCTCATCGGAATGACCGCCACCACCCCTTCTTTTCCCGGAACCTGCCGCCTGGCCGAAAAGATCCGCGCGATCTCTCCCGGCGTTCCCCTGCTCGTCGGCGGCGCCCACGTGACCTGCTCGCCGGAGTCGGCGATGGCGACGGGGTTCTTCGACGCCGGCATCATCGGCGAGGGGGAAGAAACCCTGCTTGAGATCGCGGAAAGATTCGGCGGCGGGAAGTTCGAGCGGCTTGAAGACGTTAAGGGCGTCATCTTTCGGCGGGACGGCCGTTGGTTCCGAACCCCCCGCCGTCCCTTCACCGCCGATCTCGATTCCCTTCCCCCGCCCGCCTACCATCTCCTTCCCCCGTTGAGTCACTATCACCCCACGCCCGCTTCCTACCGGAAACTCCCGGTCGGAATCCTGATGACCAGCCGGGGCTGCCCCTTCCGCTGCACCTTCTGCGACCGCGCCATCTTCGGCAACCGCGTCCGCTTCCACGGCCCGAAGCGGGTGATCGCCGAGTTCGATTCCCTGGTCAACGAGCACGGAGCCAAAGAGATCAGGTTCTTCGACGACACCTTCACCCTGGACCGGGAACGGACACTGGCCGTCTGCGCGGAACTCGAGCGGCGGGGCGGGAAGATCCCCTGGACCTGCCTGACCGCGGTCAGCGCGGTCAACCCCGAGGTGCTGACGGCGATGAAACGGGCCGGCTGCTGGCAGGTGCTCTTCGGCCTGGAGTCGGGCGATGACCGGATGCTCAAGATTCTGGGAAAGGGAAACACCGTCGAAGCCAACCGGCGCGGGGTGGCCTGGGCCCGGGCGGCGGGGCTCGAGGTCCGGGCCGACTTCATCGTCGGCACCCCCGGCGAGACGATGGAGAGCCTGGAAAATACGCTGCGCTTCACCCTGGAAAACGAACTCGACTACGCCCATTTCAACAAGTTCACCCCCTTTCCCGGCACCGAGCTCTACTCCCGCCTGACGGACGAGGGTTATCGCTTCGATTTCTCCGGCCACTGCAGCATCCTCGACCACGGCGCCCTGCTTTACGTTCCGCCGACTCTCGACCCGGATGAATACCGCGCCTGGCTCGACCGGGCCTTCAAGCGTTTCTACCTCCGCCCCGGCTACATCCTCCGGCGCTTGAAAGCAGTCCGCACCTGGACCCAGTTCAAAGGGCAGGCGCGGGGTTCGTTGAGCATCCTGGGGCTTTAGCCGGCCGGAAAGCGGGGAACACGATTTACACGAATGCGCTAATGGCACGAATGAAATATGTGAACCCGTACTCTTAAACGTACTCTTACACATACTCTTAAGCTTTTTTTGAAACGAAGGGGCGGGGCCGGGGAGAGAAAATTTGGAGTGCGGCGCCGTGGCGCCGCTTTAAACCGGATTATCCATAATCCGGCCTAAAAGACTAAACAGCTTGCTTAACCTTTGAACCTGGAACCTCTGAACCTTGAACCTTCCTATGTATCTGGAACCTTGAACCTTGTTAGCCTGCAGCCTGAACCCCTGACACCCTGCTTATGAGCGCCGAGGGCGAAAACATTAACTTGTTCTGGACGGGCGGCTGGGACTCGACCTTCCAGCTCCTGCGGCTGCTGCTGGACTACGGACTCCCGGTCACCCCCTATTACCTGATCGACGAAGCCCGCAAGTCAACCGGGCTCGAGCTTCAAGCGATGAAACGGATCAAGGACGAGCTGGGCGGAAGATATCCCCGGACCGGGAAGCTGCTGGCGCCCGTTCGCTACTTCGGCGTCTCCGACATCCCCCCGGACGCGGAAATTGAATCCGCCTTTCACGCCATTCGGCGGCGGCGGCATATCGGGGCGCAGTATCACTGGCTGGCGCGATTCTGCAAACACAATTCCATCTCCGGCGTTCACCTCTGCATCGAAAAATACACCTCCGCGCATCCGAATCATTTCTCGATCGCGCGGCTGGTCAGGGAAGAGAAGGACGGGCCGGTTCCCGTATTCCGGATCGACCCCGCCCATCGGGGAACGCCGGAATACGCGCTCTTCCGGTATTTCTCATTTCCGACCTTAAACCTGAGCAAGCCGGAGATGGCTGAAACCGCGCGGCGGAAGGATTGGGAAGCCGTGATGGGCCTTACCTGTTTCTGCAACCGCCCGAGGAAAAACCTCAAGCCCTGCGGAATCTGCGCTCCCTGTATTATGGCGATGAAGGAAGGGATGTCCGGGCGGCTGACCTGGAGCGGCCGGGCCGCTTATCGTTTCTATCGCCCGGCAAGGTTATTCGTCAAAAAGCTGCTGCGCCGAGAACAGTGACACATTTCAAGCCGCCGAAGATATTTTCAGCCCCGGGTTCCGAACGCCCGGCAGCCCTTCCTTCCACCGGTTCTCTTTCGTTCGGCGCGGGCAAACGCCTTGCCCGACGGCCGGGCGCGCCTACCCCCGTAAGCCGGACGGGAACCTCGCTTTAACCGGAAATTTATCGTGAGCCATCGGCCCGCCCTCCAAAAAGAGATCACGTCGCTTCTCGAGTCCATTGCTTTCCGCGGGGAGGTCAGGTTCGAAGAACCGCTGGCCGGCCACACCACCTTCCGGATCGGAGGTCCCGCCGCGGCGATGCTTTCTCCGGCCGGTCCGGAAGAGACGGTCGCGCTGGTCGTCGCCCTGCGGCGGCGCGGGCTTCCCTACCGGGTGATCGGCAACGGAAGCAACCTCCTGGTCTCCGACCGGGGGGTCCGGGCGGCGGTGATCAAGACCCGACCCGCCCTCGATCGCCTCGCGGCCGCGGATAATCTGATCGAGGCCGGCGCCGGCTGCCTGCTCTCCCGCCTCTGCCGCTTCGCGGCGAAAAGCGGCTTGAGTGGACTCGAATTCCTGGCCGGGATTCCCGGCACCGTGGGCGGGGCGGTGGTAATGAACGCGGGCTGGGGGGGAAAGTCCACCGGTGAGGCGGTCGAATCCGTCTCCTTCCTGGACCCCTCGGGAAGGGTCCGGCGCCGAAAGGCGTCGCGCTGCGGTTTCGGCTACCGGGCCAGCCGCTTCCGGAAAAGCGGCGAGATTGTCCTTTCCGCCGTCTTCCGGGGCCGTTCCGACGATCCGGGAAAGATCTCCGGCAGAATGACCGGGATCCTCGCGGAGCGAAAAGCAAGCTTCCCCGGGAGCCTCCCCGGCGCCGGCAGCGTCTTCAAGAACCCGCCCGGTGATTTCGCCGGCCGGCTGATCGAGAAGGCCGGCCTGAAGGGAAAAAGAATCGGCGGGGCCGGGATTTCTCCCCGCCACGCCAACTTCATCGTAAACCGGGGCGGCGCCGGCTCGGAAGATGTTCTCCGGCTGATCGAACTGGCGCGGGAAAGGGTCGCGGCGGACTTCGGGAAGAGGTTGGAGCTTGAGATCGAATACTGGCCGCCGGGGGGGGGCCGCGGAAGCCGAAACGTTCCCACCGGAAAAAACAAATAGTAGTTGACAACTATATCCCCGGAATCTATAGTATTAGTATTGTTTACTATTTACTGGCGCTGATTGTCAGTAAGTATATATTCCGAAGAAGAGTTTCGGCGCGGTATCAGCCGGCGCTCCCGCGGCCCCCTGCCATACGGGCATATCCCGGTCCGAGCCGGACGATTAGTTCCGGCCCGTCCGGTGTCCGCGGCGACCGACAAGGATCAGGAATGAGAAATATCGTAAGGACATTGGTTTCGGCGTTGATCATCCTGACGGCGGCAGCGGGGGTCTCGCGGGCCCAGGAGGCGGTCTTCACGATTATGGCCGCCAACATCACCAGCGGCGGCTCCCAGGCCTACGAGGAACCCGGCATCCGCATCTTCCAGGGGCTCCGCCCCGACGTGGTCCTGATCCAGGAGTTCAACTACGGCGGCGGATCGCTGCGCGACCTGGTCGATCTCGCTTTCGGCCGGGACTACCACTTCTACGCCGGAAGCGGATCCATCCCCACCGGCATCGTCAGCCGCTGGCCGATCATCGCCGCCGGCGAGTGGGCCGACACCGAAGTCCCCGACCGCCACTTTTCCTGGGCGACGATCGACCTCCCCGGCGGGAAAAACCTCCAGGCCGTCAGCCTTCATCTCAAGGGCGGCGACGGCTCCGATGACCGCACCAAGCGCACCGCCCAGGCAACCGCGGTCCGGGATTACGTTGCCGCCAATTTCGATCCCGCCCACTACATCGTCGTCGGGGGCGATATCAATAGCTATACCTTGAATGAAGACTGCCTGGACATCTTCGCCGAGTTCCTGAATATCGACACCCACACCCCGGCCGACCGCCTGGGCAACAGCAATACCAATGAGCCCCGTAACCGCCGCTACGACTGGGTGATGCCCGACTCCGGCCTCGACCAGCTCCACACCACCCTTTACGTGGGCAGCCAGTCGCGCTCATATCCCGGCGGCATCGTCTTCGACAGCCGCGTCTTCCCCAACGTGGATGACGAGGTTTACCCGGTGAGGGAGGGCGACAGCGGCGTCGAACATATGCAGCATATGGCGGTGATGAAGGCGTTCAGCCTGGGTGGCGAACCGGCCGCCGGCTTCCCGGAAGGTTTTGACGGCTACGATTTCGGTTTCCGTCCCGCCGGCTGGGAGTTCGCCAATATCGGAAACGCCGACGTTTTCACCGAAACGGGTTTCTACGGGGCGGCGGCGCCGGCGCTCAAATTCGGACCCGGCGCCCAAGCGGTCAGCCGCGATTTCTCCAACCCCCTGGCGGTCTCCTTCTGGCTCCGGGGAACGGCGGGGGCGGCCTCCAGCTTCCTCCAGGTCGATGAGTTCTACGGAAGCGCCTGGCATTCCGTCGCCGAGGTTTACGCGCCCGACACCTACGGGGGAGTTATCGAGCATCTGCTGCCGCTCTACCCCGACGCCACCCGCGTCCGTTTCACCTACAGCGGGGGCGAGTCGGCGCTGGACGACGTGATCGTTTACCGGACCGAGACGCCGCCCACGGTGACTACCACCACCACTTCCGCTACCACCACCACCGGCGCCACCACGTCAACCACTACCACCACCTCGACGACCACCACCGCCGCGCCGGAACCCACGCCCACCGCCGGCCCGGAACCCATACCCACCGCCACCCCGGAACCCACGCCAACCGCCGGGCTGGAACCAACGCCCACCGCCGCGCCGGAACCCACGCCCACCGCCGCGCCGCCGGTTGAAGCGCTGCCGCTTCCGATCTTCGAAGGTTTTGACGACTTCGACATCGGCGTCCGTCCCGCCGGCTGGGAGTTCAGCAATCTCGGCAGCCCCGATTACTTTACCAGCTCGGGATACTACGGCCTGGCCGGCCCTTCGGTCAGGTTCGATCCCACGGGGGGCCGGGTGGTCACCCGTCCGTTCATTCCCGAAGAAGACGCCCACCTCTCATTTTACGTGAGGGGTGTCGGGACCGGCGGCAGCGCCAGCAGCCTGCTGGTCGAAGAATATTATTCCGCCGGGGATTGGACCCATCTCACCACCGTAATTCCACCCACCACCGGGACGGTCATCGGGCCCTTCCCCTTAAAATCCGACGCCGGCCGCGTCCGTTTCACCTATACCAAGGTATCCGGAACCCTGGCCCTGGACGACGTCAGCATTCAGGCCGGGCGCTATATGCGGGTTTACTACCTCTCCTGGACCAAGCTTAACGAGACCGGCCGCTACGGCCAGATCATCTACGCCGAGCTTCCCGGCGCCGACGGAGTCCTCGGCACCGAGTATGATATAAACGTCCTGGTTGACGGCGGAGGATCCACCTCAACCGGCTCGGCCCTGGCCGAGTTCCTCGACGCCAGGATCGGCGTCGGCGGAGCCATTCACCATATGGTCCTCTCCCACCCCCACACCGACCATTTCAACGGCCTGAGTATGGCGGTGGACCGTTATAATGTCCTCAACTACTACGAAAGCTTCCGGGCGGACGGCGTAAGCCAGGCCTACGATGCCTTCCGGACGAAGATCGACAATGAGGGCATCCCCGTCTATTATTTCGAGGCCGGCGATTACCTCAGCGGCCCCGAGACCACCATCGGCGACGGCTGGGACCCGGTGGTCGAGGCGCGCGTTCTGGCCGCGCCGGCCAGGGCTACCAGCGGTAACCCCAACGACTGGTCGGCCGTGATCCTGGTCCGCAACCGGGAGAGCGTCTTTCTCTGGGGCGGCGACGCCACCTTCAACGTTGAAGGCTACATTGTAAATGAAACCACTCCGCACAGTTTCGCCGGAGCGGCCGACGAGCTGGAGCTGACCGACATCTACGCCGTCCACCACCACGGCAGTTCCTCCTCCAGCGGAACGTCTTTCCTCAGCCGGATGGGGGCGGAATACGCCATCGTCCCCGTCGCTTTCGGATCGAGAAGCGATCATCCCCACGAAGACGCTTTGAACCGGATCAACACCGCCGGCGCCATCGTTTACCGCAACGACCTCGATCATCACGTCACCGTCCGCGCCGACGCCGCCGGCAACTACGAGATCACCCGCGCCCACGCCTGGGACGGAACCTACGGCACCAGCGGGCACCTGGCCTTCGCGCCGCCGCCGCCGGTCAGCGATCTCAACGTCAAGAAACAGACGATGGACCACGTGGTCCTGGGCTGGAACGCCACCGCCGGCGGAGACGCGTACCACGTATTCCGCTCCAGCATTCCCGGCGGCGACGGCGGCGCGGGTCGGGAACTGCAGCCGGGAATGGAACCAGGCCAGGAAACCGGTATCTACCAGCGGCTGACCGACGAGCCGGTAACCTTCACCACCTTCACCGACGCCACCGGATACCCCGGAGCCGCTTATTACTATCGTGTCGCCACGGTCAGGACTTACAGTTCGGGCGGTAGGTCCACCACCCAGGAGAGGCGCTGGTCGAACGAGGTCGAAGGGCTCCGCCTGGATGCCCCCGCCACGCCGACGCCGGTGGGATATCGCACGCCCGTTCCCACGGCCACGCCGGAACCCACGGCGACGCCCGCGCCCACGACAACTCCGCCGCCGAGCGCCACGCCGACGACAACGCCGCCTCCCACGCCGCCGCTTCCGCCCGGCGTGATATTCGCCGAAGACTTCTCCGAAGGGCTGCCGGGCGACTGGACGGTGGTCGACGGCTATGACGACGGTTACACCTGGACCGACCAGAACCCCGGGGGGCGCTCGCACGGCCAGCTCGACCCGCCGTTTATGATCGTGGACAGCGACTGGTCGGACGCTCGGCCGATGGACGAGCACCTGATAACCCCACCGATCGACTGCCGGGGATTTGAAGACATTCATCTCAGTTTCAGCCACTACTTCCGTTATTATCGCCATGGAGGACCGGAGAAGGGCGACGTCTGCGTGAGCAACGATGGAGGCGTGAGCTGGCACAACGTCGCCCGATATACCGGCAGCAACAATATCGGGACCAGGGTCATCGACATCTCCGCCTACGCCGACCAGCGCGAGGACGTCCGCGTCCGCTGGCGCTACTACGACGTGGAATGGGAATGGTATTGGGGGGTCGACGACGTGCGCCTGACCGGGGAGGAAGCCCCCACGCCGACCCCGGCCGCCACCCCGACTCCCGCCCCGACCTGTATCCCGGCTCCCGGCTTCCCGGAGGGATTCGACGATTTCCAGGCCGGCGTCCGTCCTGACGGCTGGGATTTCACCGCGATCGGCGACGAGGACGTCTTCACCGGGGACGGATACTTCGGTCTCCTGGCGCCCGCGATCAGGTTCGGTCCCGGCGCCGTGGCGGAGAGCCGGACTTTCTCCCGTCCCGAGGCCCTCTACTTCTGGCTCCGGGGAGCCGCGGAAGCGACCTCCAGCTATCTTCTAATTGAAGAGTTTTACTCCGCCGACTGGCATTACGTGGCCGAGGTTTACGCTCCCGACTTCATCGGAGGCGTGATCGAGGGGCCGTTGCCGCTCTACCAGGACACCACCCGCGTCCGTTTTACTCACAGCGATGGAATCGTAGCGCTTGACGACGTCCAGGTCTGCCTGCTGCCCACGACCACGGCGGTGACCACGACCACCACCGATCCCACCGCCACCACCTCCACTACCACGCAGCCGACGACCACTACCACGACCACAACGACGACGACTTCCACCACCACTACTTCTACAACCACCACAACTACGACGAGCACGACCACCACTACCACCGAACCGACCACTACCACCACCGTCGCCCTGCCGATCGTGGAGGGATTCGACGAGTTCGACGAGGGCGAACGCCCCGCCGGCTGGCTGTTCGTCGGCATCGAAAACGCGGACGTCTTCACCGCGGAGGGTTGGTTCGGCGAGGATTCCCCCGCCCTGCGCCTCGACGACGAGGCCGAGGTCTGGACCGCGGTCTTCTCCCCCGACGTGGACGTGGAGCTGACCTTCTGGATCCGCGGCGACGGCGCCCAGGCCACCTCCTCCCTGCTGATCGA